>JBCBHT010000099.1:0-22317 GCA_038525335.1 Cyanobacteria bacterium J06621_15
AGGTGCTGAGGAGCCGAGGTGCTGAGGAGAAAAATTTTTACATTTTTCAAGGTTGGGATAATTTATTTCTTGGTGTTCCCTTAGGTAAAAATATTTTATTTAATCGTGGTTTTATTCTGACGGTTTGTAGAGACGTAGCAGTGCTACGTCTCCCCACGGTTGAACAAAAACGAACTCTTCAGAATCAATCTCAATAAATTCAATATCCCTTGGGAGGAGAACATTTTTTGCTACCTGCTTTACAATAATTAGAATATGCTTAACAAATCTTAAAAAAATGCAGGCTGCTACAATTCCCTCTACAAACCCAATTCCTGGTAAATATTGGCAATGGCGCGGACATAATGTTTACTATGTCAAAGCGGGAGAAAAACGTTCTCAGCGTCCGCCTGTACTATTAGTACATGGTTTCGGCGCTTCTACCGACCACTGGAGAAAAAATATCGCCGAACTGCTGAATGATTTTGAAGTTTACGCTATCGATTTATTGGGATTTGGACGTTCTCAAAAGCCCAAAATACAGTATGGTGGAGATTTATGGCGTGACCAACTAAACGATTTTATCGCTGAAGTCATTGGTGAAAAAGCAGTTTTAGTAGGTAATTCCCTCGGTGGTTATGCAAGTTTATGTGTAGCAGCACAACGTCCCGAATCCGCTGCTGGTTTAGTATTGCTTAACAGTGCAGGTCCTTTTACTCAAGACCAACCTAAGACGGAACCCGAAGCATTGCAATCGGAAATTGAGCCTCCGTTGAATGAAAAGCTGCAAAAAATATTTGGTGATTTTGTCAAAGCAATTTTTAAACTACCCTTAGCTCGATTTATTTTATTTCAATATATTCGCCAACCTTGGGTTATTCGTCAAACTTTAGAAAAAGTCTATTTAGATAAAAGTGCAATTACAGACCAATTAATAGAAGAAATTCGTCGTCCATCCGGTGACAAGGGTGCTTTTGACGTATTTTGTTCTGTTTTTAGTACTCCCCAAGGAGAAAAAGTAGACGTACTTTTGCAGCAATTGACTTGTCCATTGTTATTGTTGTGGGGAGAAGCAGACCCCTGGATGAATGCAAAAGAACGTTCTCAAAAATTTCGCCAATATTATCCACAATTAACAGAGCATTATTTAAAAGCTGGTCATTGTCCCCACGATGAAGTACCAAATGAGTTAAATCCATTGTTGCGAGATTGGGTATTGGGGATAGAGAGTTAGGAGTAGCAAGTAACGAGTTGTAAATTATTAATTTCTCTCCCTCTCTCCTTCTCTCCCTCTCTCACTCCTTCTTCTCCCTTTGACATTTCAACTAATTATTTAATGGGTTATCAACAAAGTATTATTCGTGGAGCAATATTTATTATTGCTGCGGAATTGATGTTAACGATGAATGGAGTAATAATTAGGTTAGCATCAGATGGTTTACCAAATGAAATGATTGTTTTCTTTAGAAATGCTTTTGGTTTATTAACGTTGATGCCGATTTTTGCTCGCGAAGGTACGGCTATTATACATACACAAAAGCTGCATTTACATTTAGTAAGGGGGATTTGTGGTGTAACAGCTATGTATTCTTTGTTTTTCGTTTTGAGTAATCTCGAATTAGCGAATGCGATGTTGCTTAAATCAACTATTCCAATATTTATTCCTTTGGTTGCTTTTACCTGGTTAAAAGAAAGAATTTCAGTTGTGGCTCGTCTGGCAATTGCTATCGGTTTTTGTGGTGTATTCTTAATTTTGGAGCCAGGTACCGATTTTAATTGGATAATGCTAGTGGGTTTATTTAGCAGTGCTGTAGCTTCAGTTTCTATGGTAACTATACGTAAACTATCAGCTACAGAACCAGCGGTACGTACAGTTTTATATTTCGCGATTATTGCTACTGTAGTTTCAATAATACCTTTGACCTGGGCTTGGAAAACTCCTACATCTGAAGAATGGTTGCTGTTAATAGGTGTAGGTATTAGCAGTACTATAGTTCAATTGCTCACAACTCGTGGTTATGCATCTGCTCCTGCTTCTCAAGTTGGAATTTTTTCTTATTCTTCAGTTATATTCGGTGCTTTGATTGGCTGGTTGTTCTGGAAAGAATTATGGGATATTAATTCACTTCTTGGGGCTATATTTATCACTGCTGCTGGTTTTTTAACTCTTCGCAGTCGGGAGAAAACGGTATCGGTGAATGAGTAAGGGAATTGGTAATTGGTAATTGATAATTGGTAATTGGTAATTGATAATTGGTATTTATTTAATTCACCTAACAGCTTTTAAAGCATCTTAAAAAAATGGAATCTAGTTTTTTATAAAAGTATTGTAGTTAAATAATTTTTGATTAAATAATTACAATTGGTAGCATTTTAAATTTTAAATTTTGTACTACTTTAACGCAATACCAAATCTTTTTTTTAAATTGGGATACTCCTTATTACCGACTACCAATTATTAATTACCAATTACCAATTACCTACTTCCTACTCCCTTTAATCAACAATATAAGATTTAATTTCATCTTCTAATTGATTGCTAATAATTTCTTTTCCGACACTAGGGTTATCCAGATTGACTCTAATATAACTTTTGGTATCAAACTTATTATCATTATTTGTATCTTTAGTAATTTCCAGAAATATAGCACCAGTACTTTGTACCACTTTCCAACTATTCAACTGGGTATTATCGGGAGTGATTTTCTGTAAATTTCTTCCTGATAAATCGGAAAGATATCCAATCGTAGCATCTTGATAATTTAACTTATCATCGCCGTTGGTGTCTTTTTCAACTATTCTATATAGCCAAAATCTTTTTACAGGTTGTCCAATTGTTTTTTTCTCTATTAAGTCAAATGATTTAATAATTGCTTTTTTATCCAGTAGAGCATTTGTTGAAGCATCTTCTTTAGAATAAAATATCAAATTATAAATATTTTTTCTATCTCTATAGGAACTGGAATAAGAACCACTAAATAAACCTTCTTCTTTTTTCTCACCTTGATTTACATCTGGAAATATACTAACCGGAATCATTAAATAATCCGATTTTTCACTGATAATTAAATCCCCATACACAATATTGGGTTGCGGAGTTTGCTGTGCATTAGCTTGCGACTGCTTGCTATTTCTATTAACTCTAGCATTACAAGAAATAGATAGTGTAGCTAAAATAATACTAGCAACTACTTTTATTATAGAATTATAAGGATTCATGCAATACTCCTAGCAAAATATATGTATCGTCTATTTTATACATTGCTAGCCAATAGTCAATTTATTCCACATGATTTCGGTTTAAATGATTGTGCATTCATCATGAGTAATGAGTAATGAGTAATGAGTAATGAGTAATGAGTAATGAGTAATGAGTAAAAACCCCGAACATAAATAGTAAGAGGCTGTCAAATTTAGCGAAAGAGAAACGGAAATATAAATAAAAATGTTTTGTGCGATGGAAGCAAACTAAAAAAATATCTCGAACTCATACTAAATTAAAAACAAATTAATTTTAATCTAAAATCCGCCTCGAAAAAATTTAGGGGAAAGAACGTCTTCCCCCTAACGATAGTTCCTCTCTCAAAAACATCCGTTCTCGAAAACATCAGTCCTCAAAAACATCCGTTGCCAAAATATTTTATTCTTCGACTTGTCCTTGACGACGAATATTGAGAATATCGCTCATTTTTCTGATTTGATTAAAGACCTGCTCTAACTGTTTTCTGTCAGATACTTCTATTCCTAAATCAATTAATGCTGGTTGATTGATTGCGGTTTTGACGTTAGCATGAGAAACATTAATTCTTTGGTCGCTCAAACGAGATAAAATATCTTTGAAAACTCCTACCCGGTCTAAAGCTTCAATTTGAACGTTGACGCTGTAGCTTTGAGGACGACGCTTGCTTTCTTCGGTATCGTTCCAGCTAACAGGTACCAATCGCTCGCAACCGGTGTTTTTCAGATTGTGACATCCTTGACGATGAATAGAAATTCCCCTACCGCGAGTTACTATACCGATAATTGATTCTCCAGGAATGGGACTACAGCAACCTGCAATATAATACATCATTCCTTCGACACCAACTATTGGCGAATCGCTCTTACGAGATGTTGAATCATTTCCTTCTCGCAATACTTTTTGTGCGGAAGTAGGTAGATTAGAAATTACTTCGTCTAAATCTGTATCTATAGGTTGTTGTTCTTTAACAACTTCTCTCCAACGATTCAATACTAAGTTTAATGTGATTTCACCATAGCCCAATGCAGCAAGCAAATCTTCAACGCTATGATAGTTACATTTTTCTGCTACAGTCTGCATTGGTTCGGATTTAAGTAAACTTTCAAAACCTGGTTTACCTAAATCTTTTTCTAATAATTCTCTACCCCTAGCAATATTTTCTTCTCTTCGGGAACGCTTATACCACTGTTTAATACGATTTTTTGCAGCTGAAGTTGCTGCGAAATTCAACCAATCTAAATTAGGATGACTGTTTTTCTGAGTAATAATTTCAACAATATCGCCATTATCTAACTTTGTGGGCAGCGGTACCATTCTTCCATTCACTTTAGCTCCAGCACAATGATTTCCCACCTCAGTATGAATCCGATAGGCGAAATCCACCGTGGTAGAATCCGGACTTAAAGCAATTAAATCTCCTTTCGGTGTAAAAACATAAATATCATCTTCAAATAAATTGTCTTTGATGCTTTCTAAATATTCTTGAGCATCCTTAAGGTCATTTTGCCATTCGAGCAACTGTCGCAACCAGGTAAATTTCTCGTCAGCTGCGGTCATTTGGACATTATTTGAACCACCAGTTTCCTTGTATATCCAATGAGCAGCTATCCCATATTCAGCGACACGATGCATTTCTAAGGTGCGGATTTGCACTTCCATCGGACGACCCCAAGGACCAATTACCCCAGTATGCAGCGATTGGTAGCGGTTTGGTTTGGGCAGTCCAATATAATCTTTAAATCTACCGGGAATCGGACGATAAGAATCATGAACCAATGCTAAAGCACGGTAGCATTCTTCGTTGGTATTTACAATAATCCGCAACGCTGCTAAATCGAAAATTTCATGAAATTCTTTATTTTGACGCTGCATCTTTTGATAGATACTATATAAATGTTTCGGACGACCCGATACATCAACGCACTCAATTCCTGCTTGTTTCAAGCGAGAGCGCAAAGTTTCTGTTACGTCGCTTAATCTTTCTTCCCTAGCTGCTCGCTTATCAGCAACTAACTGCTGCATCTGACGATAGGAATCGGTTTCGAGATATTTAAAGGCTAAATCTTCCAAGTCCCACTTTAAGCGCCAAATACCCAAACGGTTAGCCAAAGGAGCAAATATTTCTCTTGTTTCTAAAGCTTTGAGCCGACGTTTATGTTCTGGCATTGCTTGTAACGTCCGCATGTTATGCAAGCGGTCTGCCAATTTCACAACTATAACGCGAATATCCTGCGCCATAGCCAAAAACATTCTGCGAAAATTCTCAGCTTGAGATTCTGTCTTACTTTTAAAATTAATTTTAGAAAGCTTGGTGACACCTTCAACTAAGCGTCTTACCTCTTCCCCAAATAGCTTTTCTATTTCTTCAATAGTAACTTCTGTATCTTCAACTACATCATGTAAAAACCCAGCTGCTATCATAACGGGGCTACCCCCTAAATCTCTGAGTATTCCAGCTACAGCAACGGGATGACATATGTATGGTTCTCCAGATTTACGCATCTGTCCTTCATGGAGATTGTAAGCAAATTTAAAAGCGCGGCTAATTAGATTTTGGTCTTCATAATTGTAGTCGCTCTCCACATTACTCGCTTCTGTGGAATGCAAACAATCTTCTAACCATTCAGGAAGAGGAATATTAATTTCAGGATCTACAACTGTAGTGTTCATGTGCGAGTAAAGAGGTCTACTGTCTAGGTGGGATGGACGACGCAAACGAAATTGCTGTCTATGCGATGCTGTTTTTGAAGAACAGGTAGAGAAAGCTAGTTTAAATGGTTTATTCTCAACTAGCAATGTTTTTCTTGCTGAATTTGTGTTCCGCATCATAATTGTTCTAAAAGTATAATTGCAAATCAAGCCTCAATAGTTCATTTGAGGCGGCTATGGGAAAACCAATTTTCAAAAATTAGATTATTTTATGAGATAAAATTCTTGACATCAATACTATCTCAATAAACATTCTTATGTCTGTTAACCTAAAGAAATATCGTGCGTTTAAAACCTTATTGCAGCAATTTCATGCCGATATCTCTTCCGATGTGATTAATCCTTCCGAACTGCGCCAAAGTCTAACATCTTTGCAGAGCTTTTTTCGTGCCGATATTGTACCCATGACTACTCAATATCCCACAGAGCAGTCTTATATGACCGAAATCAGCAAACAGTTACGGCTATTACAAATAGATATAATGTTTTTTCAAGGAGCGCGACAAGCTTCTACTATTAAAGACCGAATAGATGCTTTGAGCGAACGTTTAACAACCCTGATTGGATACTGCGATGCCATTCTTAAGATGGATAAAGTAGCAGATGACGAATTCAAAAATTGAAAGTAAATATTAACTAGCTAAAAACAACCAAAAGCTATTTCCTACGCTTCATTTTATTCTTGAAAATAAAACTATTGTAAAAATTTACTGTTGGTCGCTATATTTCTCAGCACTTCTACTCGTAGAGTGATGTTTAGCTTTCAAGACAATATTAACATTCTTCCCTGATATTTTGCCATTTGAGCTAGTACTCATATAACAGTATTTATTATTATGTCTGATGAATAGGTTGTCAGTCGGTTATTAAGGGCGATTTAGAATCAAAGAATTAATTTAAAAGCTATTTTTTGTTTTTTTTACAATCTGACAATTACAGTGGTTCATCTATTGAAGCGGGTATGGTATTTTTTGCTTTAATCCCAAATATGTAATAGATAATACCCGTCTTACATTTACCTAATCAAAACAGTGTAGGTAACAAACTGACACTAAGCGAATCTGGTAAGGTATAAAAATTTGAATTAATCAAGAAAACAGGGAATAGCGGAAAGTGCAGACTTTCCAAGAGAGGGAAAAATATATTTATTTCATTTATTGTCATGCTTATAAGGAATACAAGGAGTAAAGAGTAGAAAAATTATTAATGGTTTATTTTATAGGTCATGGGTGTTAAAAGTAGCTAAAAGTAGCTGCTCTCAAGATATATGAATAAAGCAAAATAGAAAACAGCTAGAAAACAACTAGAAAATAATAAATAATAGGACTATTACTAATTATGAGCGATGTTTTACTATCGATTGAAAATCTCCGGGTCGGTTATGCGTCTAGCAGCACCGAGGAAGATAGTTGGGCCGTAGATGATGTTTCCTTTATCCTACAACCAGGTGAAAGGATAGGATTGGTAGGAGAATCTGGTTGTGGAAAATCCACTTTAGGACGTGCTGGAATGCGGTTGTTACCACACTCAATACGTATAGAAGGACGAGTAACCTTTCAAGGACGGTCTGTGTTTGATATGACAGCCGAACAGCTACGTAAATTTCGCGGGGAAGCGGTAGCATTAATCTTTCAAGACCCCATGACTCGCTTAGACCCATTAATGACAATCGGGAACCACTGTCTCGAAACTCTTAAAGCTCATTCACCCCAATTATCCAACACACAAGCAAAAGAAAAAGCCATTGCTACTCTACAAAAAGTAAATATTCCTCCCGAAAGATGGAGTCAATATCCCCACGAATTTAGCGGTGGAATGCGTCAACGAGTAGCTATTGCTTTAGCTTTACTATTAAATCCGAAATTAATTGTTGCAGACGAACCCACAACCAGCTTAGATGTTACCGTTTCTGCCCAAATTCTCCAAGAATTAACTAGATTATGCGCTGAAGAAAACATGGGATTGCTGCTGATTTCCCACGACTTAGCAATGGTCGCACAATATTGCGATCGCATTGGGGTAATGTATAAAGGAAAGATGGTAGAAACGGGTTTATCAAAGGAGGTATTTCAAAATCCGCAGCACGAATATACCCGCTCGCTCTTACAAGCAGCATTGCACATACAAACATTTTCTGAAGAGGAGAACGCAGATACCGCTACAGAGTTATCAACCAGTCTCAACAATAACTCATCCAACGTCACGCCATTGCTCGCAATCAAAGAATTAAAGCAGCATTATACTATCGAACCAAATTTTATAGAAAGAATATTCAAAGGACAAGGACAAACAATCAAAGCGGTGGATGGGATCAACTTAGAATTATATCCTGGAGAGATTCTGGGATTAGTTGGTGAATCTGGCTGTGGAAAAAGCACCTTATCGCGGACAATATTACAATTAATTCGTCCCACCCAGGGTAAAGTTGAATTTTTGGGTAAAGAATTAACCAGTTTGTCACGTAAACAAGTGCGTTCACAAAGACGACAAATGCAGATGATATTCCAAGACCCCCATGCTTGCTTAAATCCCACCATGACAGTAGGACAAAACATAGCTGACCCTTTGATTATTCATGGTATCGCTAATCCAGGAGCAGCAAAAGAACAAGTATTATGGATGCTTGATAAAGTTGGGTTAAATCCATCACAGATGTACTATCAACGTTATCCTTCAGACTTATCCGGAGGACAACAGCAAAGAGTTGCTATTGCTCGTGCTTTGATAACTCGTCCTAAACTAGTAATTTGTGACGAACCAGTAAGTATGTTAGATGCTAGCGTACAGTCGCAAGTTTTAGACTTAATGCTGGAATTGAAAGAAGAATTTGAATTAACTTATTTATTTATTACCCATGACCTGTGGTTAGCAAGATTTTTATGCGACCGAATCGCCGTCATGAACGGTGGTAAAATCGTCGAACTCGGAGCAACACAAGAAATTTTCTCCAACCCCCAACATACCTATACAAAGACTTTATTGGCTGCTGCTCCCTTGTTAGCTAGAGCATAAATGGAAATGGGGAATAGGGGATTGGGCATTGGGGATTAGGTATTGTGAACAAAGTAAAATAAACAGAAGACGTATTGCTATTTTGATTTAATGCGAAGTTTTTCCAACTTACCTAAATATCAATTTTTGAAATTATTAAATAAGGTAAGAACGCTTTAAATACTGAATTCACATTAAAATCATTTTTAACTTACTACTATTTTTCCATGCCCAATGCCCAATGCCCAATTCTCAATTCTCAATTCCCAATTCTCAATTACCAAGAGCGGGACAATTATTCAAACTCGCTCCATATAATTCCAAAAATCTTCTGTAAAGTGACATACTTTTACAGTTAGAAACTCTACCTAATTTGAGTAAACTATCTCGATTCTTTTGAGCGAGACTGCGTAAATAAGGTAAATCCTCAAACAAAGTTAAACAAGATGCAAAATGCAGTATTAGCTGTAAAAATGGCTTAAACCATTCTAAATCGCTGTAAATATCAATAAAGAAATAATGCTCGTTTTCATTTAAAGGAACGGCATGAAACATCACAGTTATTCTTCTTTGGTTGTAAACTGGAATACTTAATTCTACTGTATAGGGATTATGCAAAGTTAAATCTACCTCTACAGTAGGTTGTCTCCAAATTCGTAGAGGATTAAAAGGAGAATCCAACATAGTTTGGAATTTAATCACTCCACCATTCTCAGTAATCTGAAAATCGTTGATATTAACAACCTTCAGGTTATTTAAGCTAAAATGATGAATACTTTCCAAATGCTTTAAATTTAATAGATGATAAATTTGACAAATATAAGGAAAAGGTAATATATATTCTTGGCTAATCATATATCTTTGTCTCAAATCAGATTTGAGACTTGGATTATTACAGAAGCTTCTTTGTAAAGCTAAAACATCTTGATTATCTAATGAATTTTCTGGTCTTAAAAACAGCCAGCTTGCAAAAAATAAAGAAGCCGTAAATAATTGTACAACTTCGATTACAGAAATATAACCATCGGCAAATGCAGCAAAACTTCTATCGCCAATACCAAACAACCAAGATGGAATACCAAATAGCCAAATACCGCTTCTGAGCCTACCGATAATAAAAGCAATCTCTTGAGCTTTATTACTCTTTTTATTCTCAACCGATTCTGTTTTTATAATATTATCTTGCATAGGATATTATCATCGTATTGGCACAGCGAAGATTGCCCACTCAACTACATTGACCAAGAGGGCTTTCTTGAGGAAATAAACTTTTACCAGCGGGAATTTATCCTACTAAAAAAAGGAAAGTATGATGCACCAATCAGATTATTTAAAATAACTAATATTTGTGTCCCTGCAAAAACACAAATATAAAAAGTAGTATCTAGATAGACCTTGGAATTAAATATTATTTTCCTTAATTTGCAAGCAGAAATATAGGGTATCAGGATACATATATTTATTTTAGTAAAAATATCTTGACTTTTACGGAATTATAATTATTTATGTCCGCAGTTTGACAAGCAGTTAAAAATTGAAAATTTGCATCAGTCTAAAGACAGTAATTCAGTTATCAGTTAACAGCGAACAGTTAACAGTGAATATAGCGCTTTTCGGTTGAGTGGAATAAACCTAGGTAGACCTCACCCCCATCCCCTCTCCGATATCTTGGAGAGGGGTGTATTTTATCCAACTGAAAACTGCTATAACTATCAGTAAACAGGAAAAATTTTTGGTATTAACTTGTTAATAAATGAATTTTCTACCCTTTTGGCATAATTTCTGTAGATTGAACTATATAAGTTGAAATAAGAAGCATTTTCATGATTAGTATAAATATCTAATTTCAATAGATAATAGTAAGTATTTTCTACCGGAACCGCGCACAGTGCCCCTAATTTTTAATTATGGGGGTGTGGTTAAGGGGGAGACCCCAAGACCGCAATGGCTCCCCAAGACCGCAATTTCTGCTGCTCACTGCCGAGATGTCTGCATCGCAAACTGTATTAATCCGGGGAAGAATTTATAAGCAGCAGTCATCAACGAACCGGTACCGACTACGATTTCATCTTTCTTGTATTTCACAGCATCCCAAACAGCATTAGCGACATCTTCTGGTTTGCTAGCTGCTGGTGATTCCAAAAAACTAGCCATGGAATTGCGTCGTTTTTCTGCTTCCTCATCGCTACTTCCACGAAACTGCGCTCTTTCCATGAAATTACTATTAGTAGCGCTCGGATGAACAACACCTACATGAATACCTTTGGGTTTTAATTCAATTCGTAAAGTCTCAGTTAAACCCGTAATCGCGTATTTACTCGTACAATAAACCGTCATTTCCGGCAGAGGTAACTTACCACCAATTGAACCAACATTGATAATTGTTCCAGCACTGCGGAATAAAAAATGGGGTAATATCGCATTAACTGTATGAATATATCCCCAAACATTTACATCAATCACCCGCTTCCAGTCATCCAAAGAAGTATTTTCAATGGGTCCGGTCATACAAACTCCAGCATTGTTGATTAAAACGTCAATGCTGCCAAAATATTCCACAGCCTTTGATATCAAATTATTTACTTCTGCTTCCTGACTGACATCACAAGGAATAGCTAAGACCTTACTTCCAACTTCGCGAACTTCTGCTGCTGTAGCTTCTAAAGTATCCGCAGTTCTAGAAGTTAACACTAAATCGTATCCTTTCTGAGCAAATAAAAGTGCTGTCGCTTTCCCGATACCTTGAGAACCACCCGTAATAATTGCAGTAGACATAACAAATACTATCTATAATTTTGTATCATTTCTTAATATTGTCGTTGATAAATTGCAAATGATTATCCGTCATGCGAATGAAAATGATTTACCTGCAATAGTAGCGATATACAACGCTTCAATTCCCGGTAGAATGGCGACAGCTGATTTAGAACCGGTATCTGTCGCAAGTCGTATTAACTGGTTTAAAAATCGAACTCCGGTCAAACATCCACTATGGGTAATAGAAACAGGGGAAGTAATTATGGGATGGTTGAGCTTTCAACCCTTCTACGGTAGACCAGCTTATCAAGCAACTGCCGAAGTGAGTATTTATATTGCTACGAAATATCAGAAGCAAGGTTTGGGAAAAAAACTTTTAAAAGAAGCAATTCGTCAGAGTCCAAATTTAGGATTGAAAACCTTGATTGGATTTATATTTGGTCATAACGAAGCAAGTTTGAAATTGTTTGAAAAATTTGGTTTTGAGCATTGGGGAGATATGCCAAAAATTGCGGATATTGATGGCTTAGAGAGGGATTTGATAATTTTGGGGTTGAGAGTTGGGTGAGAGGGGGAAGAGGGGGTAGAAATAATTAATATTTTTGATTGATTTGTAGGTTGGGTTAGACGCACAAATAATTTATATTGATAGCGAAAAATATAAATGCGTCGTAACCCAACATCCGAGTTTTGATTAATGAGAAAATTTTAAATATTTAAATATAATTGAATTTTTACAGATTATTTTTTATTTAATTGTTTTAGATTGCTGGCGGTTTAAACTATAAAGACAAATTAAAATGATAGCTGGCAATCTTCATTTTCTGTCGAAAATAAAATCTATGAGCATCAAAACGCTGAACTCCAGAATCTAATCTCAAAACATTACAACCCTTGGACTTACCATAATCAATCAACCACTCAAATAAATGCTTCCCATAACCTTTTGAACGGACATTCTCGTCTACAACTAAATCATAGACATACAAAAATTTTCCATAACGTAAAGATTCAGAAATAAAAAAACCTGCTACAGCTACAACTTGATTCTCAACTTTTATAAAAGCAAGCTGATAACCTTCTTTCTCTTGACGACGAACTTGTTCTACAAAATTCTCCTGCTTGAGATGGGGACGTAGCTGAAACATTGTAGAAAAACATTCCAGAATTTGTACGTCGGATTCTGCTAATTCAACTAACATAAATTAAAATTTTATTTCTCCCTAAATTCAGTTGTGCTAGACTATAACGAAGTCAAATCTTAATACAGTTTAGATATACCTCAAATGAAGTAGCAACCTCAAAACCGTTGCCAAAGTAGGAACGGTCATGAAAAAGAAAAAATCAAAAACTATATGAGTCGTCCACTCTTCGAGCGAAACGGACGCTACTTTTTCTAATTGAGGTTTGAGAATGCAAAAAAAATCAATATTATTAGCTGAAAATTTAGCTTACGAAATCAGCGCGGAGAGAACTTTATTTACAAAAGTTAATGTAAACATTGAAGATAATAATCGCATTGCTTTAGTAGGACGTAACGGTGTTGGTAAATCAACTTTACTGAAAATTTTAGCAGGTAAAATCAACCCGGCTACAGATTCAGTTACTAGGAATGGCATTATTTACTATTTACCACAAATTAGCACCATCAAAGAATCAATCAAAGCAGATACAGTATTTAATTTATTGAATTCTACTTGTGATGAGTGGTGGAAGATTGAGGATATTTTAGAAACAAAATTCAGTACTTCGCTAGACTTATCCTTACCGTTGACTAATTTAAGTGGTGGAGAACTCACAAAACTATTTTTAGCTATTGGTTTATCTCAAGAACCAAATTTGCTATTGCTAGATGAACCAACAAACCACATGGATTTATTTGCGTTAGAAAGCTTAAGCAGTTTTCTCAATGATTTCAAGGGAGCTTTGGTAATTGTCTCACACAAGCCTTTTTTCTTAGATAAGGTGACAGATACAACTTGGGAATTAACTCCTACAGGGATAAATGTGTATGGAGGCAATTTTTCCTTCTACCGAGAACAGAAACATACAGAATTACAGGTAGCATTGCGTAACCACGAAGTTGCGAGAAAAGAGTTAAAACGTAGTAAAAATACAGCTTTGAAGGAGCAGCAAAGAGCAGAGCAATCTCGTAGAAAAGGTTGTCAAAAGGTTTTGAGTGGTAGTATCGGTAAATTGGAAGCAGGAAATATCAAAAGCAAAGCTCAGACGAGTGCAGGAATTGCCAAGAATAAACACGAAGCAGCGGTAGCAAAAGCGACTCAACGAGTTAAGGAAACCAAGGTAAAAACAACAAAGTCAACAAGTATCCAAATTCAGGAAAAAAGTCGAAAATCTAAAAATTTAATTGATATTCAAGGTGCAAATCTTAACATCGGAAATCGACTATTAATTGAGAACATTCAGCTTCATATCTCTTCGAGCGATAGAGTAGCACTTAGCGGTGGTAATGGTTCGGGTAAATCGAGTTTGGTAAAAGCAATCTTGGGAGATGACTCAGCAATCTTAGAGTCTGGTGAAATTTTGCTTGCTCCCGATATCAAAGCTGTTTACTTAGACCAAACCTATGAATTGGTGAATCGAGAGCAGACTATCTTAGAAAATATGCAAGCTGCTAATTCTAATTTGAGCTATCAACTTTTACGACAGCAGTTAGGACATTTCCTGTTTAAAAATGATGATGTAAATAAATCCGCATCTGTATTGAGTGGAGGTGAATTAGCTCGGCTAGCAATTGCTATTATTAGTATCTCTGAAATTGACCTGCTGATTCTAGATGAACCGACAAATAACCTCGATATCGAGACTGTTGACCAAATGGTAGAGGGTATTAATGAATTTGGGGGTGCTTTGTGGGTTATTTCCCATGATTTAGACTTTTTGAGCCGAATAAATATTAACAAAGCTTTTAATTTGAGCGAGCAATCCTTAGAAATGACTGCTCATCTTCCCAGTGAAATTGAGCAGTTTTATCAAGAGTTAGGAATCTTCGGTTGAACAAAGCGAAACCCAACCCTATATATTAAACCTTTGCAACTTCTTCATCTGCTTCGAGAACTAGTAAATCCCCAGGTTGGCATTTTAAGTAAATACAAATATCCTCAAGTCTTTGTGGAGCCAATCGAGGCATCTCATCAACTTTTCTTAGTTTATACATAGAAACCTCTGATATTCCCAAAGCTTTAGCTAAGTCTTTGTTTTTGACTCGGCTACGAGCCATCATTTCATTCAATTTCCACCTAATCACAACTTTACTTATAGATACATAGATATACTCCTCAATTTTAATACTCGTACTCTCAAGCATATTAATATAACTTGCGAGTATATCCTGCGTTCAAAGTTAGCTATATATAGCTTCCTTTTATATAAATATTTGCAAAAGTTATATATATAGAATCGAAACCCATTGACTTTTGATATAATCTTGAATTATATTTATATAAAAATTTGTCAAGATAATTTTTCCATTCCTATCCTGACCATTCAAAACCATGATATTTACCAAAATCCGTACCGTAACCAAAAAGCTCGAACAGTTAACAGGAAGATTAAAAACCTATGTTAAGTTAGCGAAAATTTTCAAACGCTATATTATTCAGCTTCTTGATTTAGATGAGAAGATTCAACACCTGTTAAGAGTACAGCGTTCTTTTGGTGGAATGGAAATTGTGGATGTAATAGGAGGCGACCACTTTATAGTTAGGTCAAAAGCTGGTCACTATATAGTTCGTCCGACTCATTTCAACCCAAAGGAAAGATGCGACTGTAACGACTGTTATCATCGGGGTAGCAAATGTCAGCATCAGATAGCAGTGGAGCGATTTTGCAGGAATTCTGAATTGAGTTCGATGTTGGGTGTTGATTCTAGTTTGATGGTTTAAGATTATAGGCTGGGTTATCTTAGTAATGATTTATGTCAGTAATTGGGGATATGGAAGCGCCATAATCCAACATTTAAGATTTTGAATCTAATAAAATGATTTTAAATGAGTAAAATATTGAAATCAGTGGAAGGAATTTATAAAAACGGGAAAATAGAATTATCAGAATTACCGTCAGACGTTAAACAAAGTCGGGTAATTGTAACTTTTCTAGAATCAGAATCAGTCGAACATAGTTCACAAATGATTACTTTCGGAATGTTTAGTGGTTCAAATCAGTCAACAGAAGAAGATTTTAAAATAGCTGAATTTAGTGGTGATAAGTAATGATTTCAATTGTAGGTTGGGTTAGACGCACAAATAATTTACATTGATAACTAAAAATATAAAATCGTCGTAACCCAACAGTCAAGGTTTAAAATTTTATAAAATTAGTTGAAATTATTTTTAAAATTGTAGATTGATTTCAAAGTATATTGTTTATTGATTGAATTATTGTTTTTTATCTATATAACATTATAAATCTTCCCCTTCTAGTCTAGGAGTAGTATAAATTTCTCCATTAGGTAAAATAACTCTAACAGCATAATCATCAATATAAGGAATATATTCAGATTCAGTAAAATCAACGTCAACGAATTCATTATCCCCTTCATCACTATCAGGTTCACCAGCAATATCAGCCCAATTAGTTTTTCTGAAACTAACTTGCTGAAAAGAAGCCATTCTTATATCAGTATTTCGGAAAGAAGCTTCATCAGCGTTAGATTGGTAAAAATAAGTTCTAACTAGAATGCTGCTGTTAAAATTAGCTCGACGAAGGTTAGCATTTTGAAATCTAGCTCCATCTAAGTTAGCTCCCTGGAAACAACATCTTTCCAAATTAGAATTATCAAACATAGTATCAACCAATTTACATCTACTCAAATTAGCTCCAACCAAAATAATTCCAGTCAAATTTAAACTAGCTAATCTTACACCACTAAAATCGATTCCGGAAAAATCTCTTTCTCCATTCTTAAACCTAATTTTTAATTCTTCTCTATCCATAATTTAAAACCATTTGATAATTGCCAATTATTTTACTTATCCCCTTTTTCTTCGTTTTCGTTCTGCGTTCTCTGCGTATTTTCGGTTTTTCATAATATCACCCCAAAACCCAACCACGTTTTAAAATAAATTAAAACCCTTCCCAAACAGCAACGAGATGAATTTAATTCTATGTCATACAACAGCGGATTTTGATACTTTAGGTGCAGCGGTGGGGTTGACTCGATTACTTGAAGGTAGCAAAATCGTTTTACCTGGTGGTTCTCATCCTACTGTTAAGGATTTTTTAGCTCTACATAAGAATGAATATCCAATCATCGAACGACGTGCTGTTGTAACGGAAGATATTCGCTGTTTGGCTGTGGTTGATACTCAGCAGCGAGAACGTTTGGGAAAAGCTCACGAATGGTTTGATTTACCTCAGATTCAAAAAATTATTGTCTACGACCATCATTTAGAACAAACCCTGGATATTCCCGCTACGGAATCTCATATTTATCCGGTGGGTGCTGTTACTACTTTGGTTGTTCAAGAATTACAAAAACAGAATATTTCTTTAACTTCTACCGAAGCGACTGTAATGGCTTTGGGTATTCATGTCGATACCGGTTCTCTAACTTACGACCACGTTACGCCGGAAGATGCTACTGCTTTGGCTTGGTTGATGCAGCAAGGTGCTAGTTTATCGGTGGTTGCTGAATATCTCGAACCAAGTTTATCTCCACAATTACAGCATTTACTCAAAGTTGCTTTAGAAGATATTCAAACGGAGAAGGTACGGGGTTATAAAGTCAGTTGGGTAATTCTAAAAACACAAGAATTTATTCGAGGTTTATCGAGTTTAGCTTCGGAGTTGATTGAATTAACCGAAATTGACGCTTTGATATTAGCTCATGAATTTGAGAAAACCAGCGGTAATCGGTTATCAATAATTTCGCGATCGCAAATTCCGGAGACTAATTTAAACGAGATTTTACAAGCTTTTGGTGGTGGTGGTCATCCCAAAGCTGCTTCCGCTAGTTTGAAAGATGTTGATTCCGAAGAAACTTTAAATCAAGTCGTTGAGGAATTAAAAAAATCAATTCCCTATCCACCGACAGCAAGGGATTTAATGTCCTCTCCGGTAAGAACTATTCCACCGGATACTACTATTGAGGAAGCACATCGGATTTTATTACGCTACGGTCATTCTGGTTTATCGGTGGTTGATGATTCGGGGAATTTAACGGGGATAATTTCTCGACGTGATTTAGATATTGCTTTACACCACGAATTTGCTCATGCTCCGGTGAAAGGTTATATGTCAAAGAATCTCAAAACAATTTCACCGGATACAACTTTACCAAAAATTGAATCTTTGATGGTGACTTACGATATCGGACGTTTACCGGTATTAGAAAACGATAAATTAATTGGAATTGTGACTCGTACCGATGTTTTACGAGAATTACATGAAGGAAAAGAAGAGAAGAAAGATAAAAAAACACAATTACAAGAAAATCTAGAAACACCAACCTTAGATAATTTACAAAACCGTCTCAAACCAGAACTGTGGGAATTTCTATTACTCTTATCTAAAGAAGCAGAACAAAGAGGTTGGCATTTATATATAGTAGGTGGTGCTGTAAGAGACTTATTATTAGCCAATCCCGACGAACCATTATTGATTCCCGATATTGATATGGTGGTTGATGGTTTTCACAACTCTGCCGATGTCGGTGCTGGTGTAGAATTAGCTTCAGCAGTACAGAAAATGTATCCCGGTGCGCGTTTGGATGTCCACGGTGATTTTCAAACTGCTGCTTTAATATGGCACAATCATGAAAAATTGGGTTCTTTGAGTATTGATATCGCTACAGCAAGAACCGAATTTTATCCTTATCCAGCAGCGAATCCGGTAGTTGAAGCAAGTTCGATTCGTCAGGATTTATATCGACGGGATTTTACGATTAATGCTTTAGCTTTAAGATTAACTCCTCCCCATCCAGGTAAATTATTAGATTTCTTTGGTGGGTTACTAGATTTAAGAGCTAGACAAGTTCGAGTTTTGCATTCCAACAGCTTTATCGAAGACCCGACAAGGATTTATCGAGCGGTACGTTTTGCGGTACGTCTGGGTTTTAACTTAGAAAAGCAAACGGAAGAATATATTTATTACGCTATTGAAAGTGGTGTTTACCAGCGTACAGCACAGCAAAATTCTAAAACACCAGCATTACAAACTCGTTTGAAATCGGAATTAAAATATATTCTTCAAACATCCTATTGGAAAAATGCTTTAGAAATGTTGGGTAGATTAGATGCTTTAAAATGCATTCATTCCACATTGAAATTAGACGATGAATTACTCAGACAATCCCATTTAATGGAGCGTTGTTTACAAAAGTTTGATTCTGGTGAAAAAAGATTTACCCATTGGCAGATGCGATTGGAAGTTATTATTGCTCATTTACAACCAAAATATCGGGGTAAAGTCGCGAAAAATCTCCAATTTCCAGATGAAAGTATTAAAAGATTGAAAAATCTAGCAGAAGCGAGAAATACTGTTGTAGAGAATTTAGATAAATGTGTAAAACGTTCTGAAGTTGTTAAACTGCTCCGAAAATACGATTTACCGATGTTGATTTTTGTAGCATTGCAAAGTCCCCGAAGTCTGAGACGAAGAATTTGGTATTATTTGACCGTGTTATCAAATATAGAAGCACCGTTAAATGGAAATGATTTGAAAAAATTGGGATACAAACCCGGTCCGCAATACAAACAAATTTTAGATGATTTATTAACAGCTACTTTGGATGGAGTAGTGAGTGATAAGAGTAGTGCTGAAGAATTTTTGAAGAATAATTATCCGAACTAAGTAAAAAATATAAGTTTAGTTTTATTTAATACATCTCGTTTCATCAGGTCTATTTTTATTCCGGGATTATAGAAAACAATAGTTAATTTTATAATTTATTTTTCAAAATCATCTTTCAAGTAAATTTAATAAATACTCGTTTCATCGCAATAGTGAAAAAAGGTATATCAATTTATAAAAACGATTTTAATTAATCTTTTTGACTAAAAATCTATTATTTTTGAAGATTTTATCGTCGATGCTGTACTATTCCGATATAGGAATATTACAGAATTTACAATGATTGGAACCACCGAAGCTGCAAAATTACTAAAAATTTCGACTCGTAGATTGAGAGAATTATTGTCCCAATCTAGAGTCATAGGAGCATTTAAAGCCGGTAGAAATTGGGTAATTCCGGTAATAGGAGGATTACCAAAGATTTTAAAAGCATCTCGCGGACCGAAACCGACTTGGGAAACTGTTCAAACTCCCGCTAAAAGCGTAATGCACATAAATCGTCAGGTTATAGGCAAAAAAGCAGATGGGGAATACATTCCACCAATTACTGTTAAATCTAGAAATCAAAACCTCTACACCGTTAAAGTCGAAATTCCCGGACCTTGTACTTTGGTTTATCAACCGGAAAATCCTTTATCTGGATGTCATGCAACGGCTTGGCTTGAAAGCTTTTACCAGCCAATTGTAAAAGACGGAATTACTCACTCGGAAGTTAAAAAATTACTTAAAAGGCGTGATGTAGAGTTGGGACTAGCTTGAAAATTTTCGTCGGTTAATTTAATTTTATATTTTTATATATTTAGAAATTCTAAAATCCTAGCTTTTCCTTTTTTGTGCTGTTCATAAAAGTTTATTTCAAATAATTTTGTACTGACTGGTAAAATTGCATAGCATAGAAACCAATAATTGATAAAACTAATAGCGAAATTAAAATAAAAACATGTTGTTTTGGATTTGAAACTACTTTAATTTATGAAATCGAAGTTACAAGAGAAAAAATATTCAAACCGAAAAAAACTGTTAAACAAAATTTTATCTTTAGAGGATGTTTGAAAAGTATCCGGCGCTTTATTACCACTACTACGCATGTGAAGTCTACCTGCGTAGACTATTAATTTTAAACCCGTGCAGACGATGAGACTAGTTTGGGGTGTCGGTTTCCGTCCCCAAAACTAGCGTTAGCGGAGCGTCTCCCGGAGGGAGGTACCCGAAGGGGTTTTGTTTATGTAGCTGCGACTTATAGTCGCCAGGTTAAGCATACAATTAGGCTTTTAAAACATCCTCTTAAAATCTTTCATTTTTAAACTTTTTAAACCCATAGGAATGCAAAGTATTTTTAATATATTCCTAAATCAGGTCTGTTTTTAATATCGGGATTATATTTGTTAAAAACTAAGCTTGATTTATCAATATCTTCTTCTAAATAACCTTTCTCATCAACGTAGTAAGCACCCGTCTCATAACATTCTGCAATCATTAATAATAAATTAGTTAAACTGTGAAAGCATAATACAGGTTCATCTCCCATATGCATTACCCAAATTGGAGATAATTCTTGTTCTTCACTACTACCAACTGTGAAAAAGAAAGATTTATCAATACTAAAAAGGATAAGGCTCTGTAGACTCATAGATTGTGTATCGTCCCAATAGTCTACGATATTT
The DNA here is from genome assembly GCA_038525335.1 of Cyanobacteria bacterium J06621_15. GTDB lineage: Bacteria > Cyanobacteriota > Cyanobacteriia > Cyanobacteriales > Nostocaceae > Rivularia. Next base: position 21,154 of record JBCBHT010000099.1, read on the forward strand.
TGATTAAATCCCATCATACTTTAATTTTATACTTTTAATAGAAGCAATCACAGCACAAAAAACCATGATAGAACCTCATTATCCTAAAATTATGATGTCCTTTGAGTATCGCGAATGTAAAATTCAAATTGAACGCGATACATTTAATAAACAAGAAATTTATGCTGCTTGGGTAAATTATGATAAAGGTTGCGCTATCGCAGTACCTTATGCTGTAACTCCTACTGAAGCTATCAAAAAATCAAAGCAGTGGATAGATAAAAGATTGAATTTGAATTAATTCAGATATCAGAAAAATTAGATATTGAGAAAAACGATATTTAAATCAGCACGTACTTCTTCTAAAGGATGCTCCCATAACTCATCCCATTTAATTCCAAATAGCGGCTTGGCTTGTTTCGCTATTAGCCAACCTCTTGTAATCGCATCCATATATTTTGTTGAAGCTTCAATATCATCAATAGTTGACTTCAATAGGTTTTTGACTATTAATGCTAACCAAAAACGTGTAGCGTATAGTTGAGATACGCAAAAAGCTTCTAACTGTAATTCTCCAAGTATATCTGTATCGGCACCTATTACAACATGCCAAATATCATGTGTTTCTTTAATATGTATGCCTAGAAATTGCACCTCATCATCTGCCGTCAAAGCATCAGATTTTAAAGGTTCCAAACCCCTATCTAGCATATGTTTTGCAAAGGCATATCCTAATGTATTTGATGGCAAACTATACAATTTATGTAAATCGATATTACCCAAAATCTTACGCTCTTGAAACGCTTTTTTAGCTTGAGGAGTTTGGGACAGAAATTTAACCATCTTTTCTACCCCATATGGTTCGTCTACAGCTTTACTAAGTTTATAAATATATTTAAAATCACCATCATCTGCTTTAGCAAAATCTACAATGCTTTCAATAACATTATCTTGCCATGTTTCATTTTGCTGTTGCGTTGTATGCATCTAATTACAGTCCCGTTAACTATGTCCACAGTATTTTACATCTCTCGGATGATAATATTCCGGTAACTTAATAAGTTGACTATTTAAGATGATGCTACTACATAATCTAACTGGCATCTAAATACTATTTTTAGCTTATAACTTTGGCTCTTCAGTACTTAGTATGCTAAAAATACAATTAGACAAGTGAATTCAAAG
>JBCBHT010000100.1:0-22291 GCA_038525335.1 Cyanobacteria bacterium J06621_15
GAGATTTAACTATAGATACACCTAAATTAGTTGTCAAAGATGGTGCTTTTATCAGCGTACAAAATCAGGGTTTTGGGTGCGACACGAGGGCGCACGAAGGGCTGGAAGCCCCTACAGATAAAGCTTCCATCAGATGAGTGAGGAGCCGTCTCCTTCAGCTTAGTGTCCAAAGCTGTTCCTAACATTCCCATGCATTTCTGGTAACGGTAATGTGTGAAGCGGAAAGTAAAGTCCAAGGAAGCATTTAGCCTAAAAATGTAACCGGGCAAAGGAAAGATTGGATGGGTGAATGTAAATGAACCCTTGATGAGGCATCGTTAGGATTGGTCATCGAAAAGGCTGATACGGTGATACGGGTAAATGCACTGAATGCTCCGAGACCATTCAGTAAAGGTTCAGCTCCAAATTTTGGTTGAACTGGGACATCAATACTCCGGTGTAGAGAGGGCATCCAAACCAATTGATTCTCATCCGTGCGTAACGTGATAACCCCTATGAAGTCTGGGGATGAACTCATTCCCAGTAAGCAACCCGCAAGGGAAGTCCAACTCTTCAGAGGGTATGGGATGCTTCCAGAAGCAAATGCCACCATACCGAAAGGTAAGGGGAATCCATAACCCGGTGGATAAGGTAACTACCTAACCTGAAAGGGTGCTGACGGGAAGCAGGTGAGTCTCTCAAAGAACGTAGTAATAATTTTTAACCAAGGTGCAAGTTAGATGCAGGTAACTGTAAACGGAACCAAGGGACATACCGACTGGAATTGCGTTAATTGGCGCAAATCTAACCGGATTGTTCGGAATTTGAGACAGCGAATCTTTAGAGCCAAAACTGAGGGCAACCTAAAAAAGGTTCGCTCGCTCCAGAAATTAATGTTACGAAGCTATTCTAATCGCTTAGTAAGTGTTAGAAAGGTAACGCAACATAATCGAGGAAAATATACGCCTGGTATTGATAAAATAGTAGTTAAAACCGCTACTGCTAGAGGAAAATTAGTTGATAAAATCGCTGATTATTCCCCTTGGAAATCATTACCTGCACGACGAGTATACATCCCTAAATCTAATGGTAGGAAACGTCCTTTAGGAATTCAAGTAATTCATGACCGCGCCATACAGGCAATGGTTAAAAATGCTTTGGAACCCGAATGGGAAGCTGTTTTTGAACGCTCAAGTTACGGCTTTCGCCCAGGACGTAGCGCCCATGATGCTATTGGAAGTATCTATAACTTTGCTCGACCAAATAAAAGGAAGAAATGGGTTGTAGATGCAGATATTCACGGGTGTTTTGACAACATTTCTCATGATTTTCTGTTAGAGCTTTTAACGAGCTTTCCTGCTCGTGAATTAATAAAACAATGGCTCAAAGCAGGTTACATGGAAGGGGGTTCTTGGCATTCAACAAATGCTGGTACTCCTCAAGGTTCTGTTGTCAGTCCGCTATTAGCAAATATAGCTTTGCACGGTATGGAGTTAGCCCTTGGAGTTAAATATAGAAGTGGAGAACTCCGCTCCAATAGAGCATTGGTGAAATATGCAGATGATTTTGTGGTGTTTTGCGAATCGTTTGAAGATGCAGAAAATGTTATCAAAATCCTTACTGAATGGATGAAGCAAAGGGGGCTTACCCTATCAGATGAAAAGACAAAAATAGTCCATCTAACTGAAGGATTTGATTTTCTGGGATTCAATGTAAGACACTATAAAGACCAAACCAGAAAAACTGGATTCAAACTGTTAATTAAACCAAGTAAAAAATCCGTACAAAATATTCGGAACAAACTGCGTAATGAATGGCGAAACTGTAGAGGTAAACCAGTCAGTGCAGTTATTAAAAAGCTCAATCCAATTATAAGGGGAGAAGCAAATTATTTCCGAGGTGGTGTATCCTCCAAAATTTTTAATTCCCTCGACCATTGGCTGTATGAAAAACAGAAAAGGTATGCCAAGCGTACTCACCCTAAGAAATCTTCTCAATGGCGTAAGGCTAGATATTGGGGAATCCTAAATCTTGATAGAGCTTTTGACAAATGGGTATTTGGTAATAAAGAAACCGGAGCCTATATGTTGAAATTTGCTTGGTTCAAGATTGAAAGACATATCCTTGTTAAAGGTAAATCTTCACCTGACGACCCCAATTTAAAAGATTACTGGAGAAAACGCTCAGAAATGAAAGTCAAATCTGAGTTAATCAAAAGCAGACAAAAAATAGCTCAAAAGCAGAAATATGTCTGTCCCGTATGCGGGGAATCTTTATTAAATGATGAGGAATTACATCTTCATCATAAAAAGCCAAAAAGCCAGGGTGGTAGGGATAATTATGGCAATCTTCAACTTGTTCATTTGTACTGTCATCAACAAATACATTCTGGAACAGTGAGTAGTTTATGACTTGCTTGAGCCGGATGCGGTTTGCGTCGCAAGTCCGGTTCTGAGGGGGCGGGGTTATAGCGATATAACCTTGCTACCCGACCACAGTCTCGCCATTTAGAAGGTATTTGTTTAAATGGTTCTAAAGCTGATTTGCTTGATATTTTTCCTTCAGTTAGTTCAAATACAGAAAATTCAAATCCAAGAATTATTCTTCAAGATTTAAATTTAACAGGTGCTAATTTAGAAGAAGTAAATTTAACTTACTTCAGTTTAGAAAATGTTGATTTAACAGAAGCTAATATTGAAAATATTAATTTTAGATATGTAAATCTAGAAAATGTGAATTTATCCAATGCTCAATTAGGAATGAAATATGGTGAATTAAATTTCAATAAAACAAACTTTAGATGTGATTAGAAAAAATATTTTTTTTGATGAGATGTAATTATTTTTAATATTATAAAATTATTGTGGGAAAAGGTGCGCCTATATATAGTCTGTTTCCTAAATTTTTAATTATTAAAATTCATTTCTATCAATAATTTATTACCAACGAACAGTTATCAACTACCAGTCTGATAACTGATAACTGATAACTGTCTTGGAAATTTGCTCATGGGGGAAACCCCCAAGACCGCAATTTCCGCTGTTCAGTATTTAATAGGTTGGAACCGAAGAATCAACTTCCTTACTCCAAGCTGTGATACCACCTTTAACATTGGTACCTTCAATTCCAGCTTGTTTGAGAATTCCTAAAGCTTTTGCGGAACGTCCACCCATTTTACAATGAGCTATTAAACGATGACCGTTGAGCATTTCTCTAACTTTATCAACACCGGAACCGTTTTCAATATCTCCTAAAGGAACTAAAACAGAACCAGGAATTTGAGCAATTTCGTATTCGTGAGGATTGCGAACGTCTAATAGCAGATAATCTTTCTTACCACTATCAATCAATTCCTTCAAATCCTTAACCGTCATCTCTGAAATATCCATTTGCTGTTCGGCTTCTTGTGCTTTTGCTTGGGGAATACCGCAGAACTGTTCGTAGTCTATCAGCTTTTCGATAACCGGACGCACTGGATTAGGTCGTAATTTTAATTCCCGGAAACTCATATTAAGGGCATCGTACAACATCAAGCGTCCGCTGAGAGTGTTACCTTGACCGATAATAATTTTTACCGTTTCGGTGGCTTGAATAGTACCGATAATTCCGCATAAAACCCCCAAAACTCCACCCTCTGCACAGGATGGAACCATTCCCGGTGGTGGTGGTTCGGGGTATAAATCGCGATAGTTAGGGCCACCTTCGTAGTTGAATACCGTAGCTTGTCCTTCAAAGCGGAAAATAGAACCGTAAACGTTGGGTTTATCTAATAAAACGCAAGCATCGTTTACTAAATACCGTGTGGGAAAGTTATCGGTACCATCCACCACGACATCATAAGGTTTGAGAATATCTAGAGCATTTTCGCTACTCAAACGAGTTTCGTACAAATCGACCTGACAGTCAGGGTTAATTTCGTGAATCCGGTTTTTTGCAGATTCAATCTTAGGTTTACCCACCCAAGAAGTACCGTGAATCACCTGACGCTGCAAATTAGAATTATCAACAACGTCGAAATCAACTATACCAATACGTCCGATACCAGCAGCAGCCAAATACAAAAGTAACGGGGAACCAAGTCCACCAGTACCAATACATAAAACAGCAGCAGCCTTCAAACGCTTTTGTCCCTCCAGCCCAACTTCAGGTAAAATCAGGTGGCGGGAATAGCGTTCGTAATCGTCCTTCGTCAGTTGGATTTCATCCAAGTTGGGATTGAGCATACAAGAATGAATGGGAGGAACAGAATTTCATCCTACCGAAGAATGGGTTAATTCGTAATTCTTATTTAGTATTTCGTAATGGATGAGAAGTTGAAGGTTGAAGGTTAGAGGTAAAAAGTTGATATTAAATAATTTCTAACTCCGTCTTGAAAAGTTTTGGGGACGGAAACCGACACCCCAAACTTTTCGCTAACTCCTAACTCCTAACTCCTAACTCATAACTTTAATCTCTTCCTGCTGAAACTGATGGTTTTCATCGAGTATCCAACTGCTAATTTCACCCGGTTGACCTTTTTGTACGGAAACGATGATGTAAGAATACTCTTCCCAAGCACTGATACGGTCAAATTCTGAAGGAATGGCTGGATAGTCGGGATGAGAATGAAATATACCAACTATATTCAGATTTTTGTCTCTAGCTGATTTCTGAATTTTTAACATTTCTGGTGGTGCTATGGTATATCTGCGTTTTTTACTGTGATTTAGGTCATTGTCTTGGAAATTACTTGCTGTTTCCTGGTTCCAAGCGTTTTGAGTAGGAATAATTTCAACTACGGTTTTAGTATTATTGGATATGTTACCAAGCATTACCCCGCAGCATTCTTCCGGATAAGTCCCTTCAGCATGATTAAAGATTATTTGTAAGTGTTTTTTGATAAGCTGAATCATAATTAGTCATCCCTAAACTTTCCTTGACAAACAGCAGTATTTATATAAAAAACTATTTATCAATCAATCACCATAAAGTGATATTTACAACAATATAAATATTTTCTGACTTGCCGCAATCAAATTATTTATTATTTTTGAGTAAAAAATTTTACATTAGCTTGTCAATAATGTTTGTTGTATATTTTTCTGTACTAAAATAAAAAATATCATGCATACTTCTTGCAAATAACAATAATTTTGCGAATTCAGATAAATAACTATTACTAGCTAAATTAATAGTGATAGATTATAGCTTATTTATCTTATCAGATGATATATAAAAAGTATATTTGGTGGATTGTACAAAATTGAAATACTCCTAAATCTGTATGGTATTTAAAGTTATTCTCCTTTTGATAAAGATTCAAAAACCTTCAAAAATCGCAGATATCTTGAAAAAAATGCAATATTTTACAAATTAATGTAAAAATTATCTGTAAATTAATGTTATTTATATAGCCATAGTTTAAATACTATTTTTCTCTAAACAATAGCGATTTATTAATTATTTATTAGCTCTATAAAAAATAGTGCTAATATGAAATTTTTGTGAAGAATCAAAAATAAGTTGTAAAAGAATATAGCGAATGCTAACATTTCGTTATAAATAAATGTAGTAAATACTACTTATATGTTTGCGGCTATACACTGAGGTTGAAAAATCGAATCACTACTTTTGAGTAGGAAAGTGTTAAGCAATTTTGCATCAGCAACCGCAATCGTCGAATCAATTTTTGCAGGGTGTGACATCTACTAGTAATAAATTATTACCGAGCAACGGAAAAATTCTGTTGGAGTTGGCTATTATGCAATCAGGGAAAATTCTATTACTAACCGACAGATTTTTATTGATAGTACGTCTGAGTCAAAATACAGTTTTCTTTTTTTGAATAACTGAGTTTTTGCTTTGAATTGGGGTGAAGAATATTTGTTAAAAATAATATTCTGTTTAAAAAAAGAGAGAAATTAAACTTTAGACGTGTGTAAACGCAATTGATGAAGATTGCGCTATTAAAAGTGTGTTCTCGTATATCTCTACATCAATAGTTCATACTAAGCTGTATTGTTTTTTACAGCTATATAAGATATGAATTAACTCTTTTCGTCAACATAATTCAAGTTGAGTTGTATTTATGAAAATACAGTTGTTTTTGCGCGAATTTAAATAAACTACCAAATTAATTTAATAGTTAATTTAAATTTATTAGATTAGCTAAAATTATCGCTCAAAAAACTTGACGATAACGAAGTATAGAAGTTAAAAAATAGGATATTCGAGTGAATAAATTCGATGAAGTAAAACTACTAGGAACTAGATTTCATAAGCTAAAAGTTTATGAACTTATCGATTATATTGTAAAAGCAGCAAAACAAAATCACAAGGTAACTGTAAGCAATGTCAATATTAGGGCAATGAATTTTGCTTGTAAACTGCCTTGGTACAAAGAATTTATCAATAAATCAAACCTAGTTTTCTGCGATGGTTTTGGTGTATTGCTAGGAGCAAAGATTTGCGGATGTAAAATTAATTCATCCCATAGGATGACTTGTCCAGATTACATTGAAAATCTAGCATTATCATGTGAAAGAGAAAACGTTTCTTTGTTTATATTAGCTGGTAAACCAGGTGTTGCAAATAAAGCTATTAAGAAGTTAAAAGTAGTTGCACCGAATTTGAAAGTTGAAGGACATCATGGCTATTTCAAAAAATACGGAAACGATAATCAATTGGTTATTCAAAGAATCAATGAATTTAAGCCAGATGTTTTATATATTGGCTTCGGAATGCCGATTCAAGAAAACTGGATTCGTCAAAATATAGACAATATAGAAGCAAAAGTTTTTTTACCTTTAGGTGCATGTTTAGATTTTTATACCGGTGCAGTCTACAGAGGTCCGCGTTGGATGACTGACAATGGTTTAGAGTGGCTGACAAGATTTATTACAGAACCAAAACGTTTGTGGGAAAGATATATAGTTGGTAATCCGTTATTTTTCTCTCGTGTATTTTTACAGTTGCTGCAAAAGCGATTTCAGAAACTTACACGGGTAAGTTCGCGATATTAATTTTGTATTTTATTGTATTTTGCTGATATTTTTTCTGTTTTTTTTATCGCTGTTGTTAAATTTAAAATAATTCCAATTTCCAATAGTGTAGATGCTAAAAATTTAGATATTTTTATTGCTATCTAAATAACTTGAAATAAGGGTGATATTTATTGTGAATTACAAACCTTTACCGATTGAAAGCTACAAAGTAGATTTGAGGTCTGCGAGAGGTCCTAGATTACAAAGAGGATTATTAGTCAGGCTATTCCGAGTTTTGATTCTTATGTCTTTTGATAGTATAGCTTTAAGTTTGGCTTGGAATGTAGCATTATTATCTGGAACATTTTTAAATTCTCCTTGGACGCAAAATAAATATTTTATCTTATTAATTTTACTGGTTGGAATTGGTTCAATTGCAAATAAGGGACTGTACCAATCTGGATTCCATCGACGTAATTATTTGAGTTTAGTTAATGCAGTATCTTTATCAAATATTTCTCTTTTAATTATTGCTTTCTTATATGAACCGGATGCTTATATATCGCGTTCTAGTTTTGTCTTATTTTGGTTCTTTTCGGTAGCATTTATATGTTTTGCTAGGGTTATTTTTGATATTTCTACTAAAGCACTTCGTCATCAAGGAATAATCCGTCATTCGGCTTTTTTGATTACTGAGAAAACGGAGCAAGAAACATATAGCAAAATCCTTAAGCAACAAGATTGTTATAAGGTTAAAGGTATTGCTGATGCTAGCTGTCTGGATTTAAGCAATCGTGAAGGAACCTTTAGATATTTACGTCAACAGGGAATTGAAGAAGTTTTTGTGAGTTGGAGTTCAATCAAAAATCGGCTATATGTTTGCTGGAACTTTCAAACTGCTGGGGTAATTATCCGAATTTTGCCTAATTTAAGTGAAATAAGCCATCCAAAATCACAAATGACAATGGTTGGACAAGTTCCCTGTATGACGATTCCAGCACCAATTATCGCAGGTACCGATTTTTGGTTGAAGCGATGTTTTGACCTTTGTTGTGCTTCTTTTTTATTATTTTTTCTCTCTCCTATTTATTTATTAATCGCAATTTCTATTAAGCTTGATTCTCCCGGATCTGTATTCTTCAAGCAGAAAAGAATGGGTTTACATGGTAAATATTTTCACATTTGGAAATTCCGGACTATGGTAAGTGATGCAGAGAAATTACAAGCATCGCTAGAAGCAAAAAATGAAATTAAGGATGGGGTTCTTTTTAAAATGAAGAATGACCCACGGGTTACTAAAATTGGTAAGTTTTTACGTGCTTACAGTTTAGATGAATTACCTCAGATATTTAATGTTTTATTTGGAGAAATGAGTTTAGTCGGTCCTCGTCCTCTTCCCATTAGGGATGTAGATAAATTTCATCAAAAACATTTTATTCGTCAAGAGGTTTTACCAGGTATTACTGGATTATGGCAAGTTTCCGGTCGCTCTGATATTGAAAATTTTGAAGAAGGTGTGAAACTCGATATGAATTATATAGAAAATTGGTCGCTGTGGTTGGATTTAAAAATTTTGTTCTCAACTGTAAGAGTTGTATTACAAAAAAGTGGTGCTTATTAGAGAAGGAATGAAAAATATGATTTGTATAATTTTTGCTTGAAGATAAAACTTACTTTACTGTAATTTGTAAATTTTAATGATATGAGCATAAGCTACCTTGAATTAAAACAACCAAACTCTGAAAATATCAGGTTTATAAAACATCAGCATTACATTAATCGTGATTCATTAAAATTGTGTTCTGTTTAACAATAAAATTTACTGGTGAACCGATTCATAATTTTTTAAAGTGTGACCATCGCGAAGATTTAGAAAAAATTTTGGGAGAAGAAACTTTTTTTATTGTGAACTGTCAAGATTGTAGAACAACATTTCATCAGAATATTCTGACTCCGGAATTGTTAAATATATTGTATAGTCAATGGATTAGTGATAATTCTCGACCAAACGAAATGCATTGCGCTACACTTTTTCAAGTATTAGAGCATCTTGAAAATTAGCAGCTAATCTTATGTTCAAAATATTGTTCTGAAAGACTTGGAAAATTTCTGAAACGATTCCGAAATAATTATCGATTTTGAATGAAGTGCAAGGAGCTTTTATGCAAAATAAAAAAAACAATCCAGAAGTAGATATTCAACAATACTGGCTGATTATAAAACGTCGCTGGCTGTTTATCGTAGCAGCAATGCTAGGTTCGATTGGCTTGTCTTGGTTTGTTATCCTGCAACAAAAACCTCAATTTAAAGCGAAGGGGTTGCTGCTGTTCAAATCGGACCGAATTTCTTCGCTGACAAAAGCAGGAGAAAAAATTGGGGATTTAGAATCTTTAATGCGTGAAGGTAATCCTTTAGATACTCAAGCTGTAATTATTCAATCGGAGCCGATTTTACAAGAGGTAATTAGTACTTTAAATTTGAAGGATGAAGACGGTGAACCTCTGGAACCAGAGTCGCTGGGAATTGAAGCAGAACCAATAGTAGGAACCGACGTAATTAGCGTTTCTTATACTTCTAAAAAGCCTCGATTCGCAGCATCAATTGTTAATCAGGTGATGAAGTCTTATGTAGACAACAATATTGAATCAAATCGCGCTCAAGTTGTTGCTGCTGGTCGGTTTTTGAAGCAACAAGTACCGTTATCTAGATTAGAACTAGAACGAGCAACAGAAGCTTTACTACAGTTTAAAAATCAAAATCAAGTTATACAGCTTTCCGAAGAAGCAACTGCTGCAATTCAAAATGTGAGTAAGCTTGATGAGGAAATTAATCAAACTCAAGCGTTGCTAGCAGATGTTAACGCTCAAGAATCACGAGTTGCTAGCAAACTGGATTTTTCTACGAATGAAGCAGTTGAAATAACTTCTTTAAATCAAATTGCTGGAGTTCAAGAAGTTCTAACTGAGTTGCAAAAAGTCCAAACTGAATTAGCAGCAGAAAGAGCAAATTACACGCGATTCCATCCATTTATTCGCAAGTTAGAAAGTCAAGAAGCAGCTCTTAATGCTTTGTTACAGCAGCGAAAAAGTGAAGCGTCAGGAAGACAGCAAAATATTGATAATAGTAGATTACAAATAGGAGATATTAAACAAAACTTAGTTAATCAATTGGTTCAGCTACAAACACAAAAAGACGGTTTACAACAGAAATTAGCTACTTTAGGTAATATTAAAAATGACTATCAGCGAAAACTAGCAATCTTACCTAATTTAGAGAAAAAGCAGCAAGATTTAGAACGAAGATTATCGGTAGCTCAAACTGATTATGAAAATCTGATTACCAGACAGCAAGAGATTGAATTAGCAGAAAAGCAAACTATCGGTAATTCGAGAATTATTCAATCAGCAAGGATTCCGAATGACGCAGTTCTTTCCAAAATGACAATTATGTTAGCGGGAGGAGGTGTTTTTGTCGGTCTGTTATTCGGTATCGCTGCTGCATTTACAGTAGACTTAATCGACAGGTCTTTGAAAACTATCAAGGAAGTCGAGGAATTTTTTGGCTATACCTTAATTGGGTTAATTCCTAAGTTTGAATCTAATAGTAAATCTTTGGATGCTAACTTAGTTGCTGATAATATTTCATCCAGAATTATTGTTGCTTCTTCTCCTCGAACGATGATTCATGAAGCTTATCAAATGCTTCAAGCAAATCTCAAATTTATTAGCCATAAAGAAGTCCGAACGATTGTTGTTACAAGTTCAGTCGTCGGTGAAGGTAAATCAGAAGTTTCTGCGAATTTAGCCGCAATATTAGCTCAAAGCGGAAAACGAGTTTTACTAGTAGATGCAGATATGCGTCAACCAAACCAGCATCATTTATGGGGTTTAATTAATGGAAGTGGTTTGAGTAATGTAATTGTCGGACAAGATGAATTCTCTCGATGCTATCATCAAGTCGATAAAAATTTGTCGGTATTAAGTGCAGGAGTTCAACCTCCAAATCCTTCAGCTTTAATCGATTCTGCGGGAATGAATAGTTTTATTCAAAGTTTATTACCGAGATACGATTACATCATTTTTGATACTCCTCCTTTGGCTGGAACTCCAGATGCAGCATTCCTCGGAAAGATGGTAGATGGAGTATTGCTGGTTGCTCGTCCTCGTGTTGTAGACTCAGCTAGTGCTACCGGTACAAAATCCTTGTTGGAACGTTCGGAAGCTAATATTCTAGGAATTATTGCTAATGCTGTGAACGTCAAACATGAGCCAGAAAGCTACTTTTACTATTCTGAACCCAGAGGAGCAAAAGACCTTAACGAAACAAAAGTTGATAGCGAAGAATGGGTAACGAAGTAAGAAGTAGGAAATAGCAAGTAATAAGTAGAAAGTAACAAATTGATTAATATTATTCGGTGCGTGCATTTACTATTTTAGGGGTTATATAAAATACCTTTAATCTTCTACCAAATATCAAAGCATCACAGGATTATAAGGTAATAATGTACGAATCAATTCTCAAATTTATGGCTTTATCTGCCATTGAATTTATCTTAATTTCTCTATCATTAATTATATTAATTGTCTGTCTATTTTTCCTGATTGAGTGTATTGCTGCGGTGCTAATCAAGCCTTTTCCTGTCTATGAAGGAAAATGGCAAAATACCAAAATTACAGTCTTAGTACCAGCACACAATGAAGAGATTTCGATTGCATCGACCCTAGAACAAATTACCCCAGCTTTAAAACAGCAAGATGATTTAGTAGTAGTAGCGGATAATTGCAGCGACCGAACAGCTAGCATCGCTCGAAAAATGGGTGCAACTGTTATCGAACGTTACGATTCAATTAATAAGGGTAAAGGATATGCATTGGATTACGGTTTGAGATTTATTGAAGCAGAACCTCCCGACGTTGTATTGATGATTGATGCTGATTGTAACGTCGATAAAGATGCCATTGAAAAGCTAACCGAATGTGCTTGTGCAACTAATTGTCCAGTTCAAGCGACTTACTTAATGGTAAGACCGAAAAACTCCCATACTGCAAGGGATTTTGTTTCAGAGTTTGCTGCTATCGTCAAGAATGTAGTTCGTCCTCTAGGATTAAAGCATTTAGGAATACCCAGTCCTTTACTCGGTACTGGTATGGCTTTTCCTTGGTCGGTAATTCGTTCGGTGAATGTAGCAAGTGGAAATTTATTAGAAGATATAAAACTAGGCTTAGATTTGAATATAGTGGGTCATAAGTCGATATATTATCCTCAAGCTCGCGTTTCAGCCTATTTTCCGTCATCTTTACAAGCAGCTAAAAGTCAGAAAACACGTTGGATACATGGTCATTTAGGGCTTATAAAAGCTTATGTTCCAATGTTATTTAAACAAGCCTTTTTGCAAAATAGATTTGATTTACTATTTAGTATTTTAGATTTGTGTATACCACCTTTAACTTTATTAGTTATGGTTTGGTCGATTTTACTTATCTGTTCCTTAATTGCAGGAATCTTACAAATATCGTGGATACCGACCATCATCTCTTTTACAGCAGGATTATGTTTAATAACAGCACTGACTGTAGCTTGGGCTAAATTTGCTAAATCTATACCCTTATCCAAACTTTTGACCGTTCCTTTGTATATATTTTGGAAAATTCCAGTGTATGTGAAATTTATAATTGCACCTCAAAAAGTTTGGGTTCGCACGGAAAGAGACAAGATATCTAATGGTTCTTGATTCTTTATTTATTTGATATCAATATTTACTATTATTCTTAGACAGGTCAATTTATGAAACAACAAATATTGGGTCAACTTCTAAGATTTGCAGAGAAAAGTTTTATCATCTTAGGTTTAACTTTCTTCTCTGGAGCATTTGGCATCAATTCTTTAGGAATTATTATTTCACCTGCTGTTGTTTCATTGATTAGATACTTTATATGGGGAGCATCTACATGTTTAATTCTAATTCTATGGCAAAATACTCTGGTTGCATTTAGCCGTAATTTTTTACTATTTCTGCTAACAGGATTAGCCTATTTTTCTTTTACCTGGTCGCAAGACCCCGAATTTACTTTATTTAATTCTAGAGAAGTCTTGATGATGACATTTTTCGGGTTATATTTTGCATCGAGATTTAGTTTAAAAGAAATCGTCGAGTTGACTGGATTAACTTTATTTATTGGGTGTATAACTAGCATAGTTTTTGCCGTAGGAATGCCTGCAATTGCTATTCATATGGGAAACGACCATCCAGGAGCTTGGAAAGGGATATACGGACACAAAAACAATTTTGGTAGCATGATGATTCTCATGTGGTTATCATTTTTTACATTACCTAAAGATAATTCTCCGATATATAAATATTTAGGAATTATTCTCTCAATATTCTTAATATTAGTTTCAACTTCAAAAACATCATTGGTGATATCAGTACTTTTGATATCAATGATGCTTTTCTACAAACACTTCCGCTGGCAAGGCAAAATCAGCGTTATTTTATTAGATATTGGTATATTAATTCTGGGATGTTTAAGCGTTTTTATTTTTACTTATTGGGGAGAAATTCTCACTGAGTTGGGAAGAGATTCTACTTTAACTGGAAGAACACCAATTTGGGGTGTAATGATACTAAAACTAATAGAAAAACCATTACTAGGTTATGGACGGGGAGGTTTTTTTGCTCCTGGAAGTCCTCATGGATTTGAAGCTGGTCGGGTACTATATGCTGGTTGGGTTCCGGCTCACGGTCACAATGGTTTTTTAGATTTAGCTATTGATATTGGTCTGATTGGTTTAACTCTTTTTTTAATCAATTTTTTTGTCACTTTTACTCGTGGATTAAAACGAGCTTATGCAACTAGTAATCCAGAAGCTCTATTTCCGTTAGCTTTTCTACTTTTTTTAGTAATGAACAATATTACAGAAAGTTTTTTGCTTCATACAATTAATGTATATTGGGTGATTTATGTAACGATTGTTTTTAGTTTGAATCAAAAAGAAGCAGATTTTGAAGAAGAATATACTAGCAGTCAAAGACATTCATATATTAATTCAGTATGAATAATTTGGCTAGCTTTTAAAATCGCAATTTGGACAACAACTAGAAAATATAAATACAGGTTTTAGAATAATTTATATTTTTTATATGCTTTAGTTTATCTGAACCTACTTACTTAGTTTTATCAAACAATACTAATAGTAAATACTATCTCTACTCCCTAATCCCTTTTATCAATAAAAAACAATTATTTATTCAAGGAATGACTCATGAACGATATTGGAATAGTTGTGATTGGACGTAATGAAGGAAATCGCTTAAAAATATCTTTACTATCAGCTATCGGTGAGAACACAACCGTAGTTTATGTTGATTCTGGTTCTACAGATGATAGCGTACAAATAGCCCATTCTCTAGGTGCAAGCGTAGTGGAACTGGATATGTCTATTCCATTCACCGCTGCTCGTGCTAGAAATGCAGGATTTTCTCATCTATTACAGATAGAACCTGATATCAAATTTGTACAGTTTGTAGATGGAGACTGTGAATTAATTGCAGGATGGTTGGAAAGTGCAAAAGCTGAATTGATTGCTCAACCTAATGTAGTAGCAGTATGTGGAAAACTTCGGGAAAGGTATCCAGAACGTTCGGTTTATAATACCTTATGCAATATTGAGTGGGATACTCCGGTCGGAGTTACTTCAGCTTGTGGTGGTATTGCAATGATGAGAGTATCAGCTTTTAAACAAGCTGGAGGTTTTAACCCTAATTTGATAGCAGGAGAAGAGCCAGAATTATGTATTAGAATGCGTCGTAATGATGGCATAATATTACGTATTAATACTGATATGGCTTGGCATGATGCTGATATAATTCGCTTTAGTCAGTGGTGGAAGCGTGAAATTCGTAACGGTCATGCTTACGCTGAAGGTATGTGGATGCACGGTTCTAGCCGCGAGCGTCATTGGGTAAGAGAAAGTTTCAGAGCTTGGTTGTGGGCTTTTCTATTGCCTTTATTCGCTGTTATTAGTTTATTACCCTCCCGAGGTTTGAGCATAGCATTACTTTTAATTGCTTACACCGCACTAATTATCAAAGTATATATCTCAGTAAAAAATAAAGGTTTTAATTCAAAAGATGCAATATCTTATGCCATATTTAGCGGAGTAATAGAAAAATACCCAAAACTATTAGGTCAAATTCAATTTTTTATCTCCAAACTGTTAAAACGACAGTCCACTATTGTTGAGTATAAGAATACAGTTTCGGTTAATTGAATAGGGAGTAATGAGTGATGAGTAATGAGTAATGAGTAATGAGTAAGGGAAGAATATCATTCAGAATCTAAAATCCAAAATCTAAAATCAAAATGACTACCGCATTAAAATCCGCAGTTATTGGTACTGGAGCAATATCTAAAGAACATCTGAGTTTCATTTCTAATTCAGAAAGCGCGCATTTGGCTGGTGTTTGCGACCTTTCGCGAGCGTCTGCAAAATATGCAGCAAATCGTTTTGGTGCAGATGCGCTTTATACCAACTACAATCAGATGTTGGATGAGATTAAACCTGATGTGGTTCACATTTTAACTCCACCTCACACTCACAAAAAAATTGCTAAAGATTGTTTAGCTGCTGGAGTACATGTATTTTGTGAGAAACCCATCACCCCTACTTATGAAGAGTTTCAGGAACTTTCTGGTTTTGCTCGGTCTTGCGATCGCACTTTGATTGAGAATCATAATTACTGCTTTAATCGCAAAATTCTGGCTATCCAAAAATTAATTGCAGACGATATCCTCGGAGAAGTACGGGAAGTTGAAATCCGTGTCGCTCTTGACGTAAGAGATGGTGGAATATTCGCAGACGAAAATCTACCCAATCCGATTCATAAAATGCCAGCAGGGGTAGTTCATGATTTTATCACCCATATTTGTTCCTTGGTTGTGCGTTTTATACCTGATTTTGACCGGGTTGCGGCTGCATGGAGCAATCATGGTGGAGGAGATTTATTCAAATATGATGATTTAGATGCAACAGTAATTGCAGGTTCGGCACATGCAAGAATTCGCTTCAGCAGTCACACTTTACCTAGAGGTTTTTATGTGACAGTCAGAGGTTCTAAAGGCTATGCTGAAACAGATTTATTCCAGCCTCATTTACGTTGTGTAATACCACGAGCCGGAGATGTATTATCTCCATTAATCAATCATTTTGCCAATGGATGTGATTTTATTGGCTCATCATTCATTAACTTTCGCAATAAGATTATGCAAAATACGCCTTATGAAGGTATGCATAGGCTATTAGACGAAACTTATCAAGCATTAATCAAAGCTGAAAAACCACCAATTAGTTTTGAAGATATTGAACGTACAAATAGATTAGTCAACGCTTTATTAAATACTGAAAATAGATTTTGAAAATTTAAATTAAGGGAGTAAATAACGGAGAATAAGAAATATCAAATAGACCCCTCTTCCTTAATAAGGAGAGGGGAAGGGGTGAGGTCAAAGTGCTATATAAACAGAACCCAAATAGTTAATAAAAGGTGGTAATCAAATGAAATTACTAATAACAGGTGCGTCAGGATTTGTAGGACAGTATGTTGTTGCTGAAGCATTACGAAGAGGACATCAAGTACGTGCTGTTATTCGTCCTGCGAGTAATGAAAAACGTTTAGCTTGGCACAATCATCCGAATATCGAATTCGTTCGTCTGGATTTGCGACGTAAAGCAGGTATCTCCGAAGCGCTGCAAGGTGTAGATGCTGCAATTCATTTGGCAGCAGCAAAAGAAGGAGATTTTTATACTAGATTTGCTGGTACAGTAATCGCTACCGAAAACTTGCTTGATGCCATGATAGAAGCAAATATGATGCGATTAATTAACATCAGTACTTTCTCAGTATATGATTATCTTCGCATGCCATCAGGAACAGCAATTACAGAGCAATCACTGATTGAAAGCGACCCATTAGAACGCGATGAATACGCTCAAACTAAACTTCTCCAAGAAGAATTAGTCCGCGAATTTCAACAAAACAATAACGCTCAAGTGACAATTATTCGTCCGGGATTAATCTACGGAAGAGATAACCTCTGGAGTAGTTTACTCGGTGGACAATTAACTAATAATCTATGGTTGCGAATCGGTGGTTATGCCACAATGCCACTAACATATATTGAAAATTGTGCGGAAGCAATTATTTTAGCAGCAGAACGTTTTCAAGCAATTAACCAAACCATCAATATTGTTGATGACAACTTACCAACCCAAAGAACTTATGTAAAAAAACTAAAAGAATTAAAATATTCTCTACCCAAAATGATTCCTATTAACTGGAAGTTAATGCGTGCAATAGCCTGGACATTTTGGAAATATAATAAAGTTGTATTAAACGGACAAGCAAGATTACCAGGAATAGCAAATCCAGTAATTCTAGATGCTAGATTCAAGCATTTTCGCTTCGATAATATTCTCGCAAAAGAAATTTTAGATTGGAAGCCAAAATATTCACTCGATACAGCATTAAAACGCAGTTGCAGCAACGAAGAACTCTTACAAATAGAGCATTCAACTAATACTAATAATGCTACAGAAGAATTATTAGCTGTAGGAGCTAAGAGTTAGGAGTTAAGAGTTAGGAGTTAAGAGTTAAAAGTTAGGAGTTAAAAGTTAGGAGTTAAAAATACCAAACATACCAACAAACAACTGCTAACTGTTCACTGCTCACTGTTCACTGTTCACTGATAACTGACCATGCGTATTGCTTATTTAACCGGAGAATATCCTAGAGCGACTGATACTTTTATTCAGCGAGAAGTTGCTAATTTACGTTCTATGGGTGCTGATGTAAATACTTTCTCTATTCGTCCTACTAGTGATGAACATATTGTTGGAAAAGAACAAAAAATAGAACGCGACCGGACTTTTTATATCCTTCCTGTGAATATCATCAATTTGGTTGTGGCGCATTTAAGTTTACTATGTTCTTCACCTAAAAAGTATTTAAAAACAATTAAACTTGCATGGTCTACAAGTCAACCGGGATTGCGTGGTTTATTCTATCAATTATTCTATTTTTTAGAAGCAGCTATTGTTGCTCATCAGATTAAAAAAAGAGGAATTGAGCATCTACATAACCACATTGCTGAAGCTAGCGGTACTGTAGCCATGCTGTCTGCGAAAATGGGAGGTTTTAGCTATAGCTTTACGCTACACGGTCCTGGTATTTTCTTTAAACCCTATCAATGGCGACTTGATGAAAAAATTAAACAAGCTCTATTTGTATGCTGTATAAGTAACTATGCTCGCAGTCAGGGAATGATATTTGCACCTACTGAAAAATGGAATAGAATGCATATAATCCATTGCGGAGTAGACCCTTCTTTGTTTGAAGTAGTTTCTCATCAAAAACCAGGGAAACGCTTGCTTTATGTAGGTAGAATCGCTGCTGCAAAAGGATTGCCAATTCTACTTGAAAGTTTGGCTGCTATAAGAATACAGCATCCCGAAATATTTTTAACTGTGGTTGGAGATGGTTCAGACCGTAAAAATTTAGAAGCAATGACTGCTGAGTTGGGATTGAGTAAAAATGTTGATTTCGTTGGCTATAAATCTCAAACTGAAGTCAGAAAATATTTCCAACAAACCGATGTATTTGTAATGTCCAGTTTTGCTGAGGGAATACCGGTTGTATTGATGGAAGCAATGGCTGCTGGTGTTCCTGTAGTAGCGACTCAAATCGCAGGTATTAGCGAGTTGGTAGAAGATGGAATTAGTGGTTATCTAGTACCACCTGGTGATTCTCATCTACTAAAAGTTCGCATTGATGAATTACTAAAAGATTGCGAATTACGAGCAAAATTCGGAACTGCTGGGAGAGCTAAAGTAGAGAAAGATTTTAACATACAGCACGAAGCAGCAAGACTTTATCAGTTGATGAATAGCGCTTTACAAAATCATGTTGAATCTATTCGTCCAGATTCTGATTTTAAACAAGTTTGCTTGAATAAATCTCAGGCAATGGTAACTTCTCGATGAATTTCTAAGTAGTTTTATTTGTGATTTGGTTATGATTTTATTTTATTGTTTAATTTACTAATTAAAAGTAAAATCATAAACAATTAATTCAACTTAATTTGATTCAATTTGATTTCATTTAGCTTTATTAGGTTTAACTAGGTTTAGCTTATTGCACTACATAATTAAGTTAGGAAATGGAGATTAATAAAATCATGCTGCTTTAATATTTAAACTGTTATTCTCAGCATGAAATCTTTGCTATAAAGCCTGATAAATTTTATCAACCCTTTATATAGCGTTTATCAAGCAACTGAGGTAAAGCTTGACCTTACACTGATAAAATTGTGCTTCATTCGCCCTCTACTTAATAAGGAGAGGGGCTAGGGGTGAGGTTTTTAGATGTACCTTGCGGAGATTGAGAAACGCTATATACAAGTAAAAGTAAGTCTTTAACTAACTCAAAACTATCGTTGACAATTGTGATTTTATTTGTATTTAAATACTTAACTGTTCGATAATATTTGTCTAGCATATTAACTTCTGAAAGAATAAAAATATCATCGATTATTATTCTTTTTCAAATTATATAAACTTGTAGTAAATCTTTATGTAATTCCGAAAAAGCAGCCTTTTTTCGCATTTGTCTTAGATTAAGATACATCTTGGAAATGATATTAATCTCCACTTTTACTGGATTACTAAAACTATTATTGTGTAGTAAAAATGAAATATCACCTAGCGCTAAATACAACCGACAATCTTGAAAGTTTTGTCTTCAAAGCTAAATCTGGAAAATTTCCCGGTCATGTAATGTGGGAAATTGGTCAAATTTTGAAAGCTGAAATTCATCAGCCAGTTAATGTAAAAGTCTTACCAAGAGATAAACAATTAGCAAAGGTTATTGGTTCTCCAGAATCTTGGGCTTTAGCACGTCAACTGTCCGAACAACTTAACGATAATGACGTTTTATATTGTAATGGAGAACATTTAGGTATTCCTATTGCAGCTACGTGCGCTCGAAAACAGAAGCGACCAAAAATAGCCGTACTTTTTCATAATATAAACAGACCGAAAGGTTATTTAGCTCTAAATGCATTTCAAGTTACAAAATCAATTGACTTATTTGTAACTGGTACTACTTCGCAAACAATATTTTTGCGTCGCTATTTGAATTTACCCGAGCATCGTATTTACCAGATTCCTTCCCACCCATCAACAGATACGTCTTTCTTTACTCCAAAACCAGTATCGCAAAAGAAAGTACGTCCCTTGATTGCAAGTGGAGGACTGGAAAAACGAGACTATAAGACTCTGGCTGATGCAACAAAAGATTTAAATCTTGATGTCAAGATTTGCGCTTTTTCACCTAATAGAACTGCATCAAAAAGAAGCTTTCCAGCTATAATGCCCGAAAATATGTATTGTGGTTTTTATGAATGGGAAGATTTAGTCCAACTTTACTGTGATGCTGATTTAGTTGTTTTACCTTTGTTAAAGAATAATTATCAAGCTGGACTCAGTACTTTATTTGAAGCAATGGCTTGTAGAAAACCTATAATAGTTACACGCTCTCCCAAGCCTGGAATTATTAACAAATTGATTGATTCGGGTATTGTAACTGGTGTAAATAGTGGCGATTATGTTGAATTAAAGCAAGCAATTCAAAAGATTTTGGACAACCCCGAACAGGCTAACAGACAAGCTCAATTAGGTTATGAATTTGTATGTAGAAATTATAATCACACTCGGTATATTCAAGATTTAACCGGAAAATTTATTTCGACATTCGGAAATATAGACGACCATCGGTTTTTAATCACAGAGAATATACAGGATTTACAGCAATTTTCTTACAAGTAAAGCGTGCTTAGTAGCTAAAAAACTGTATTGTAAAACATATAATCTATGCTCGCACAATTTGATGCTGATTTTGAACCTCGCACAAGTTCACCTACAGTTCAATCTCGTATTTTAGAGTTAGTTGCATTTAACCTTATTGGGTGCATTCCTCATCCACTTGGAACCTTATTGCGAAAGCTAATTTATCCTTTAACATTGGCTCATGTCGGTCAAAACTTAAGTATTTTTCAAGGTGTGGAACTTCTTGGTGCTAAAGCTATGGAATTTGGTAATAATGTCCAAATTCTTCGCGATACTCGGTTAGAAATTAGAAATATCAACAGCTTCATATATCTCGGTAACGGAGTTTGTTTAGACCGTGGTGTCGATATCCGGACTGCTGGTTCCGATTGCTGGATAGAGATTGGCGATAATTCTTACTTTGGTCCTTATGTATGTATGGCTGGACCGGGTAACATAAAAATCGGTAAAAACTGTCTAATTGCTTCACATTCTGGTATATATGCTAATAATCATCGAGATTATGGATTAAGCCGCGAAGGAATTGAAATCGAGGATAACTGTTGGATAGGTAGCGGAGTCAGAATATTAGATGGAGTAACCATCGGTAGGGGAAGTGTAATTGGTGCTGGAGCAGTTGTTACCAAAAACATTCCTCGTGATTCCATCGCAGTCGGAGTACCCGCGAAACCGATTAAACGTAGTAAAAATGGTGCAGCTTGACAGTGAACAGTTATCAGTGAACTACTATCAACTAACAATTAACTCTTAATCCAAAACAAAAGCATCCGTTGTTAAAATCTAAAATCTAAAATAGAATGACATCTTTGAAAACACGAGCCATTCGGGGCGCAATATGGACAACTACAGGTTTTGGAGCAAAATATATTCTCAGATTTGGGAATAATTTAGTTTTAACTCGTCTGTTACAACCAGAGTTTTTTGGTTTAATGGCTCTAGTTACAACTTTTAGAATGGGTCTAGAATTATTTTCAGATATTGGTATTTCTCAAAATATAGTTAATAGTAAACGAGGTGATGACCCAGTTTTCTTGAATACTGCTTGGACTTTACAAGCAATTCGCGGTATAGTTATTTGGCTAATTTGTGTAGTATTTATTACTTTTCCAGCAGCATATTTCTATAACGATAAACGCTTACTAACTTTAATTCCAATTTCTGTACTGTATTCAGTTTTTGAAGGATTTAGTTCTACTAGCGTTCATACTCTTCACCGACGCATGGAATTAGGTAAGCTTTCACTTTACGAACTCGCATTACAAGTGAGTTTTTTTGCTACTTTAATTTTGTTAGTTTACTTTTTTCCTACTATCTGGTCTTTAGCAGTTGGAGGTGCGATAGCAGGAGTATATAAATTAATTAGTAGCTTTTGGTTAATACCAGGTTATAGTAATAAGTTTGCATGGGAAAAAGAGGCAGTAAAAGAAATTTTATCTTTTGGTAAATGG
>JBCBHT010000101.1:0-22188 GCA_038525335.1 Cyanobacteria bacterium J06621_15
CTAGTGGTTGACCACATAAGTTATGAGGGGTAAACATCAATTTGATTGAAAATCGAACAATCCTCTAAACCCTCTTCCCTCTGCGTCCTCTGCGCTCTCTGCGGTTTTTTTTATAAACCCTGAGAACCCATCAAAATTAATGTGGCGGAGTACTAATGGTTTGTCCCATTAATTTTGATGGGTTAATTTTCGGAGGGGGAAGAGGGGGGTAGATAAGAGAGAGGGGGTAGAAAAAATAATTTTTTATTTACCCATCAGAACTAATGGGACAAACCACTACTAATCTTGATGGTCTGTTTCCCAATCATATTCAAGACCACAACTTTGGTTGTTATTGAGAGTCCTGTTGCTATAACTTTGAACTTATTACTAGTTTTCCGGCGTTGAGGATACACCTAGAAGGTATACTTATTTTCTAGCTCCTGGAAAATAGACGAACCAGGAGTGATAATTAACAATCCACACCCGACCGGTGAACAACCAATGACTGGTTTATGACTAAATCAATTTTAATTGTCGATGATGAGGAAGATATTAGAGCATTAATTCAGCTAGGCTTAGAAATGCAGGTCGGTTGGAAAGTGCTTAATAGTAATTCTGGAGAAGAAGCAATTCAAATAGCAGCTACCGAGCAACCAGATGTGATTTTATTAGATTTAATGATGCCAGATATGGATGGTAAAACAACTCTACAAAAATTAAAACATAATCCAAAAACTCAAAAAATACCCGTAATTTTAATGACTGCAAAAAGTAAATCTTCTGTTGCAGAAAGCTTTGCAAATTTGGATATTGCAGCGATATTTACAAAACCATTACGTCCTTTGAATCTTGCACAACAGATAAGCGAAGTCCTGTTAGCAGCTAGTTGATTTATGCTGTTAAATCAGGATATAGCTTATGCGATTTAGCAGCATCAAATTCTACTAGTATTTTGAAGATTTTGATTGATTATTTACTAATTTTTTACCAGAATATAGAAAATCAGTTGCGCTTTTTTTAAAGTTAGTCGAATTCGTAATACTTTTGTATTTCTCGACTTGTAACCAAGGATTTTTATACAGTCTGAACTTTTGTAGTAGAACTAACCAAAAAAAAGGTAAATCATCGATTAGATATCTCTTCCATAGACGTTGAGGCTCAGATGAAAGTCTGAAGAGCCATTCTAATCCGATTTCACTCATCCATTTAGGGGAACGCTTCATAGAACCAGCTTCAAAATTAATTGTTGCACCAATTGCTAAGAAAACTTTGACATTTTTAAGCTGATGCTTGAATCTATGCAGCCATAATTCTTGTTTAGGGGCCCCGACACCAATTCCTAATACAGTTGCTCCTGAATTATTAATTAGGTTGATAATTTTCTGACATTCTTGCTCGTTATGTTCAAAACCGAAAGGAGGTGAATAAGCTGCTACAACCATATCTCTACCAACTTTGGCATTTATTTTGTGTTGAGCAATACTTACTGTTTCCTCCGAACCTCCTAATAGAAAAATTTTCATTTTGTCGTCATGCCTGTAATAATAATAAAAAGCTGGAAATAAATCAGAACCAGATATTTTTTCTTTAATAGGAGTGCCTAAAAATTTAGATGCGTACATTAATATTTTGCTATCACAGACTATATAATCAGCTTTATTGTAAATCTGATAAAAATTATAGTTTTTCTGCAACTTCATAATGTGGTCTGTATTTGGAGTAAATACTACACCACCATTTTGAAGCTTTTCTATTAGCTCTAACATCCTAATGTTTTGGACGTGTAGATTAAGTAAGTTAACTTGTGCCATCTATTTAATAGGTAATTAATAGGTAAAAATATGGTTTTGTGTTTATGCCGGCATTAATGTTTTATGATGACATAAGGAATATATTAGATATCAGAAGAATAGTAGTCTATCCTTGGGAGTAAAATTCTAATTTAATGGTTATTTAATTGATGAATAATTTATCTATATTGTTTCGTATAACCCCTATATTTATTTGATTTCAAAAAAAATTGAAATGATAATTAGCATTACAAATCAGAGAATGTTTCAATCCTCAATCAAAAATCATTATTTACAGTAATTTACTGATAAAACAGGCTACTGATTAAGCTAAATTCAAACGATAGAGACAATCAAATTAGATAGCTATTTTATTGCATACCCCGTCAGGTAAAAGGGTTGCAATTATGAGTCGATAGAAATATCTTCTTGATAGAGGAAAACAAAAAATAATTGTAGAATTTAGCAAGCAATATACACTTAGTATTGCTCACATAAAGTGATGAAGCACTTAGAAGAAGAGGTATATAGCTTTTCTTAGAACACACTCAAAAATAAAGCTCGCTATCACACATTGCGAACGAATTTATTACCATGTCAACAAATATAGCAATAAATTAAATATAAGCAGTATATTTGCTTAATGACAAAGAAAAAATTTTAAAGTAGATGCCCTGTAAAATTTGATTATTTTATACGTAACTTAGATGCAGCCAGAACTAAGTTTAAGTGCATATACGGAATCTAACGTAGAGGACGGTAGAAACATTTATATAGAATAGCACTTTTAAGTTACAAATATTAGTATACGAATATTTATTATATTGTCAAGTAAGTATTTATACACCGTAAGTTTTACTTAATGCCATAAGCTCGATAATGTACTGCTTAAAACCATTAAATGTCGTAATAATGAGCTTTAGGGTGTAAAAATGCATTAAACTAGACTTATAACTATTTATAGCCATATTTGCTATTTTATATTGCAAAATAAACGTAAAAAACTTTAGCGCTTTAAAGGCTAAAGTATAAAAAAGCATATATACTGATACTCTAATAAAAGGTAATAATTAATACATGCTAATCAATGATATAAAGCAATAACTTACTTAAGACGATTTACTTAAGCATATTTTATACCAAGTCAAGATGATTCTGCTTTGCCTTTTCGTGGAACTTCTGCTTATAAGGTTCAGCAGAATCTTGTGTAAGTTTTTTGACAATTTGCTGTGGGTTACCAATAACAACTACATTATCTGGTACAGATTTGCGAATTATGCTACCCAAGCCAATAACGCTATTTTTACCAACAGTTACACCTTTCATAATTGTGACTCTAGCTCCAATCCAAACATTATGCTTAAGAGTAATAGGTGCAGCAACTTTGGAAGTTGGAGGGGAATGACGTAGATGTGGTTCTAAATTATGATAGTCGCTATCGCTAAGGAAGCAGTCAGAGATAAGACAGTAATCATTGATTTGGATAGAAGTTTCACAGCCAATACAAGCACCATTTATAGACACATTTTTACCTACAGTGAGTTCACCACTACCATAAATAACTACTCTCTTATTCAAACGAGAACCAGAACCGATAGTTACCTTCACCTTATTTCTGATTTCAAATGAACCTTGAATAATTACTCCAGGAGCTATAGTTAAATTTGGATATTTTAATTGTAGTAAAATTCTTTTTAGTTCAAAGTGAAGAGAAATTAGATATTTAAAAAGCGGATGCTTTATTTTTTGCATAATAATTTAAACAATATATTTTTACAGTAATAAAAATTATAATTTTATCACTATATTTATAAGATAAATTATCTATGGAAAATAGATTTTCATCTGTTTTAATTACTAATGAATTTTCATGAAGTATAGGTAAAATTTGAAATTATTTATTGAAAGATTATAGTTATTTTGACTAAAGCAAAACCTCCTTGGAAGGAGGTTAAATAAACCAGATGTAAATTAAATTGAAGCTATTATTTATACAGAAAGTAAAGTGATAAAAATTGAAAAGTATGCTTATAATTCCTGTTCTTAACCGTTTGTAGTTAATTGCTTGTTTAACCTTTGCTTATAAGGTTTAGCAGAATCTTCCACACCATTAACAACCAACCCTAATATTTGCGCTTGATGTTCTATTAACTGCTGTAAACTATCTCGAACTGAATTTCTGAAACTCATACTTGGTTTAACAATAAATAATACATTAGAAATTTGAGCGCTCATCAAAGCGGTAGCGGTTGTAGCGCTGACTGGAGCAGTATCGACTAAAACATAATCATACTCATTTTGGGATTCTGCATCTATCAAGGATTGTTTAAATTGTCCCTGGGATACAATTGTGACAATTTTACCGCTCTGTGGTGCTGTGGGTAATAAATCTAGATTTGGAGCTATGGAGATAACTTCGTTTTTGGTATTTAATTCTTGAGTAAAAGTTAAATTCTGAGTTAATTCTGCTCTAAAAAAATCTCCATCTACTAACAGAACTCGAAAACCTAAATCTACCAATGCTTTTCCTAAACCCAAAGTAACTGTAGTTTTTCCTTCGCTTTCTATTGCGCTGGTAATTAATAGACGACGGTTGTTTAAAGGTTGTAAACTAAGGGCTGAAGCAAGACGTTGAAATTTAACTTGATTATCTTCTGAATCTGATATTAATTCTGCTGTTAATTGAGCATTTTTGATTTGAGGAATAGGAATAACTATCGGAAATTTCATATCCTTCAAATCTTGTGGACTTAATAGCGGATTGCGTCTTTCTAACAGTAATATTAAGGCGATACTGCCGGTTATGACCGCCAGTAAAGCATTTAAAATCATTAAAGACTTCTTAGGAGAAATTGGTTTATTTCCGACTCTAGTTGCATCTAATACTTCTACATTCGGATAAACATCAAAAACATCAATATTAGTTTGTTGAACTTGAGCAACTAAACCTTTATAAACTCCTTCAGCAACATCAACATTGCGCTGAAGTTCTGACAATCTTTTTTGTTGATTGGGAATAGAATCTAAATTACTTTTAAGTTTATCTATTTGGTTTTGTATTAGTTGAGCGCGCTTTTGTTGACCGGATGTTTCAGTTTCTGCTAATACTAATTCTTCGATTAAACCAGCACGTCCTTTCCCTTCAGTACTTACTGTAGTGTCGAAAGGAGTACCATCAGCGGTTTTTTCTACTTGGCTACGCATCCGATTTAATAATACTTGTTCTTCTAGTAAAAGTTCTTCAAGTGCGGGGTGGTTATCCGTATATTTAGTTCGTTTTTCAGCTATTTTCGCTTTAATTTCTGATAGTCTGTTTCTAAGAAATTGATAATCTTTATTTTCTCCCAAGCTTAAAGAACGAATTGCTTGGTTAGAGGACATATCTAACAGTTTTGATAAAGTATTAACACGGTTTTGATTATATTCGGCTTGAGAAGATGCTTCTAATTTAGCTTTAGTAAGACTATCAATTGTAGTTACAATTGCTTTTGTTTGTTCTGGAGCGTCAACCAGTGCATTGTTTCTCTTGAATTGCGCTAAAGCTTGCTGTCTCAAAATCAAATTATTTTTAGCATCCTTCAATTCAACAGCATTAAACTGTCTTTTTGATGAGCGGTTTTGTTTACGTAGTTCGTTTAATCTTTCTTGAAATAAATTGATAAGATTATTTGCTCGGATTGTCGCTAATTTTGGAGTGGAACTGCTAACGTTAATAATCAAAATAGGTGAATTTTCATCAACGATAACCTCGAACAGCGATTTATAAGCAGATACGCTACCAAAATCAGCTTTTTCTGGGTCTATATTCAATACTTTCTCCATCAAAGTATCGCTAGTAAGAATTTTTTGCTGCATTTCCAATTGACTGTTTCCAGCAGGAATATTAGGAGAACTATTCCTCAAAGAACCTAAAATACCTAAATTAGCATCTAAATTACCACTAGTTCCCGGAACAGTTAATTGTGCTGTAGCATTCCATTCCCGAGGTGTAACTGTAGCTATATAACCAGTTAATCCTAAAACAAATAGATTCCAAAAAATTACAGGTTTCCAATGTCTGAGAGTTATTGCTGCTATTTTATTCATGAAATTAGTTGTTAGTTGTTAGTTTTTAGTTGTTAGTTGTTCTCTGTTATTTATTACCAATTACCAATTCCTAATTACCAATTCCTAATTACCAATTACCTAATAAATCTTCCCATCGATTAACATTCAATTCTTGCTGTTTGACATCCGAAATAATCGCTCCCAACCAAATAAAAAAGAACCAGAAATATATCGCCATCCAGGTTAAATTTGTGGCATGAATTAGTAAACATAAAGCTACTAAACAAGCAAATGCACGCTGACAAAGCTGATTTCCTAAAATAGCGGGTTTCCAAAAGCTTGATAATGTAGAAATTAAGGCTGAAATTAACATTAGAAAACCGAATATACCATGTATATAAAGTACTTGTGCGTAAGAAGAAAAAGTTCCTAAAGGTAATTCAAAAGCTCCATTTCCCCAAGTGACTGTTTTTTCCATGAAACCCCAACCTATCCAAGGTGATTCTTTCCAAGCATCAATAGTTGAACTGACAACATATTCCCTGTCTTTAGATGAATCAGCACGAGCGCTATTAAAAGTCGCTAAAGGTAAAGTGATTAAATCTTTGAGACTTAAACTTAGTACAGCAGCAAATAGAGTTAAAAGAGATATTATCCATAAATAAGCTTGTCGAGCTAAGCCGCTGCGAAAGCAATATATAATACTACATACTAAAGGAAAACATACCCAAGCAAGACGACTTTGAGAAACTAATAATGCAGCTAGACAACCAATTAAAGATACTTTACGTAAGGTTTTGTTACGCTCTTCAAAACAGATAAAAAATGATAAAAGAGCGCAAACTCCTAAAATCGGGGGGTCTGCTGTATATAAATCTGTTCGAGGTAAAGGAATACCAAAAAAAGGCTGGATAACCGCAAATTTAATCATCAAACTCAGTTTATCTCCCGGTATTAAACGAGCTAAGGGAGGTAGTATTGATTTCTGAGGACCCAATGCAAATAGTATAAGAAATTGAATGGTTAAAATTACTAAATAACTCGCTCCAACCCAAGCAACCGCTCGTGTAATTACCCTTGTCCTAATACGATGCCAAAATGGTAACGTCAAACAAGCAAATATCAAAAAGTAGCCTTTGAATAAAGTAAATAATGTTGCTGCTGTTTTTAAAGCTTGAAATCCGATTGATTCTAATCCTAAAAGGTTAGTCCAAAGTGCAACTAAAATCATTCCTAGCCATGTCCAGTTACAAAATGGCAGCGAACCTTGAATGATATTATCAAATTTAAATCCAGATGCTAATAAAAAAGCGGCAACCGCTGGATATAAAATAGTTTGTATTCCTAGTATCCACCATAGAGGTGTAAGAACAATTGTCCAGAAAATAAACCTTTCAGCAAATGTGAGTTTACCTAATTTATAGTGATAGTTGACATAATTTGATGTCATAGAAGTAATATTTAACATTTAAGATTATTAGTTTTGATTATTTTGTTAAACAACTTTGATAAACTTTCAGTGTCATATCAGCAATATTATTCCAGTTAAATTTTTCTGCTAATTCAAAGTTATATTCACCCATATTTATCAATTGATGCTTGTTTTTAATTGCAGATTCTAATGCTTGAAATAAACCATTTTGACAATCTGAATTATATAAAAAAGCTCCGTTCTCATCTAACACTTCACCCAAACAACCTTGACAAGGAGCAATACATGCTTTCTTAAATGACATGGCTAAAAATACTGCACCTGAAGTAAGAATTTCTTGGTAAGGAAATACAACTGCATCGCAAGCATTCATATAAATTTGAATTTCTTCGTCGGGAACAAACCCAGAGATAAATTTGATGTTATTAATATTGTTGTTGTTTGATATTTGATGCTCTATTTTATTTTCTAATTCTTGATTGGCGGGTTTCCCAGCAATGATTAATTCTGCTTCTTCCCGATTTATTTGTTTAAAATTTTCAATTAGTTCTATTACCCCTTTATTCTCACGAATAGAACCAAGTAGTAGCATTACAACTTTTTCATGAGGAATATTCAATTGGTTTCGTGCTTCTTTTCTACTAATAGAATTATCATAATAGCCAATATAGCTTCCGTGGGGTACCACAAATATTTTTTGATGATTTTTTATATTTAGTTGTTTAATAATTTCTACTTTCGCTGATTGAGAATGAGCGATAATTCGGTTACTAACTTTAGCTATAAACTTTGTACATATTTTATCTAGATGCACGTACAAGCTATCATGGTTTTTTATATTATGGGCAGTCCAAATTATTTTTATTCCTATTACTTTTAGAATACAAAGCTCGACAGCTAATGCTGTTAGCCTAAAGATTGACTTTGCTAAGTTGCTTCTAATAAATAATGGATGGAGCCAATGTAAATGTAAAATATCTGACTTGCCTTGTTTGATGATAGTTGGTATTAGGTAGTTGCTGACATTACCTTTTTCTATTTGCATTCCTAAACCAACTAATTGCTGAATCAATTGTTGTTGATAAGGGTTTATTTGGTTGAATACTGGTAGAAATATTGCTTTTAAATATTTGCTATTTTTTTTGTTTATATGATTTGAGTCTAGTTGGGATTTTTGAGAATTTAATTCTATTGGTGTTTGTAAGTTGTTCATATTTATTTAAAATAATATTTGCTGCATTTAATTAATTTTGAATCCTTATTTTTTCCTACATCTGTTGGGAGACCTTATATATCAATCTCCACAACAGTGTTACTAATTTGAATTACTATCTAAAATTCGCTAGTGCTAATTGTTTAACTTTAGGAATAACTTTTTGTATCTGCTGACGGTTGTATTCTCTGTCTTGTATTAGAGGTATAAAGAAATTGCTGAGATATCCGGGTTGACTGGCTTGTTCTGGAGCGATTAACATTCCATCTAATTGAATATGCTCGAATAACCCTTGAAATTTACCTTGATAAGTTATGCAACCCACAGGAGTACCTTGACTCAAACAAGCAATACAAAGATGCATTCTACCGGTTAAAACTATATCTAAATGTTTGCAGATGGATTTAATTTCCCCTGCACTAAAAGGTGTCGGTACTTGTATACAATTAGCTTGAATCTCTTCAGGAAGAGCTTTCATTATGGCTTTAGCTAATCCGATATCGCTTGACTGCTGGCTAATATTACGAAAATCATGGGGAATCAACACAAAGCTACATTTATGATACTTAGAATGAATTTCAACTAAAGTATCAACATAAATTTTCACTATTTCATCAACTGATTCTTTATTTATGTTAGAAAATGATTGCGAATTTGCATTAATACCAATTAATATCCGTTCATTTTCTTGCTGAACCTTTACCCATTCTAAAATATTAGATAGCGCTCCTGGGTTTTCAGCGGGAGGTAATAGAAATGCTAAATCCGCTACTAGACCAACAGAACGTTGTAGATAATTTATTAACCTTTTGTGTGAAACAGGGTCGCGAGAATATAGCTTTATTTCCGAAGATAAATTGCGGAAAGCTTCAATAACTTTGGGTGCTGGGTTTTCGTTGAAACTAAAGCCAAGGATAGCTGCTTCTGCTCCTGTTTTTACGGCTAATGAAACATATTTCAATCTTGTAAGAGAAGATTTCTCGCTGTAGAAACCATCCATTACATCTGCTCCCAAACAATAGAATTTATCATAACGACTAGCTACAGTTACTAGATGAAAGTTTTCTTTCCATGAGTCACTTAGTAAATGACAACTAATATTAATACCTGTAACTGTTGGATTAAAATTATCCCAGTTCTGAGCCAAGCTGTAGGAAATAAATCCTACTCTGTCTGCACCTTTAGCTTTGAAATATTCAATTACAGCAGTTATCATTGCTTCATCTCCAAGGCTGCCAAATCTAGCTGGAGGTAGTAAAAGAACTGAATCTTTAGATTTATTATTCAGTGTGAAAATTCTTTTTAAGCGTAATAAGCTAGCGTATAAATTGAGTATAACCGATAAAATAAACTTTTTCATTGTCTTTTTTTACCTGGTAGTTTGATAATGTTTGTAGAGAATTAATAAATTACTTATTTGTAATCTTTCCGAGTTTTTTAGGTATTGCTAATTGAACTGAACTAAATATTTTATCGGCTAATTTGGGAGCCAGAATTACAATCATTACCGTATAAGTTGCCATACCTAAGATTGTGGCAATAACTAGTAACGCAGGAGCTATTAAGTAACTCCCAAACAAATATTTGAATCCCAGAATAGCCACTGCCATTGTGATTGTTGCTATTAACGGAACGACATATTGACGAAGATATATGCTTATCCTAATAGGAATCAATTTGCGGATGATAAATAGTTCAATTGGTGATAGCAAATAGCCGCGAATTACGTAGGCTGAAGCAACCGCTAAAATCCCCCAACGCACGACTATAGCAAAAGCAATCACATTAGCTGTAGCGTGCAAACAATTGAGCTTGAGCTTCCATGCAGGCTTACCCATCGCCATAATAATACTACCGTTAAAGTATTGCAAAGAATGCAGAATTCCGATAAAAGCTAAAACTTGCATTACTGGAACACTAGGTATCCATTTTGCACCGAATAAACTCCTAACTATTTCTGGTGCTAATACAGCCATTCCTGTGAATATAGGAAACGAAATTAGACTCGTTAATTGTGTGGTAGTGTAGAATGCACGTTTTAATAATTCAGGCTCTTTTTGTAGTTTAGAAAATACTGGCATGGCAACTTGATTGGTGACGCTTGTTAATAATTGCGTCATAATTAGTAACCATTTGTAAGCAACCGTATAATATCCTAAAGCAACAGAACCTAAATAATAACCAATTAGTAAATCATCAGAACGACGGTTAAAGAAATCAAGTATTTGGATACCAACTACGTTTATTCCAAAAGAAAACAATTCCCGAAAATGTTTTGCACAAAACTTGAATTTTGGTTTCCAAGCAGTACTCCACCACAGAACTAAAACCCCAACAAAACCATTAGTTAATTGTTGACCCACAAGACTCCAAACACCGAATCCTAAAAATGCCATTGTCACACCAACCGTACCACCGATAAAAGTTGCTAAAAGTGTACGAGTAGTTAAAGTCTTGAAAGCTAATTGACGATACAAAAGTGCGCTTTGTACGCTATTAAGAGCAGCCAAAATAAAATTAACTGACAAGCAGCGGATAATTGGTGTTAGTGCAGGTTCTTTGAATAAATTAGCAATAAACCCGGCACCAGAAAGACTAATTGCTAATAGCAATACAGCAATACTAATGTTAGTCCAAAAAGCAGTATCTAAATGTTCGCGCTCTATTTCTTGACGTTGGATAATTGCTTTACTAAATCCTTGGTCGAGAAAAACCTGCATAAAAGCAAAGAATATATTAGCTAAAGCTACCAAACCAAAAATTTCAGGTTTAAGTAAACGTGCAAGAATCAGAAAAACAGCAAAGGAAATAAATTGGCTGCCCCATTTTTCCATTGCAGTCCAAACCACTCCTTTAATTGCTTTTTCTTTGAGATTATTCATCAAGTATCTGTGTGAAATTAATTAAGTTAGGAGTTAGGAGTTAGGAGTTAGGAATTAATGAGTAAGAAGTAATGAGTCATAAATAATAAGTAATTATTAAGAATGGATAATTGAGCAGTACAAACAAAGATAAAAAATAATTTGCTTGCTACTTGCTACTTGCTACTTGCTACTCACTACTTCCTACTTACTACTCACTACTTGCTATACCTGGTGAATTTTTTGATACTCTTGATATTTCTTCCCAGTAACACCTACGAGCATTCCAAAACTATGATAGATGTATCGCAAAGTTCTAAAGAATTCATGTTGTCCCCAAATCAAAGAAAGAGGAATTAATAATGTTCCTTTGATGATTCTTCTAAGTCCTTTGAAAATACATATAGCTTTGACTATAAATGAGGGATTTAAATCTACTTCGCAGAAACTTTCTGTAATTCCTAATCGGTAATTCCGCTTTAATAACCATACTAAATTAGCGCGGCTAGCGGGTATCCATTCAGAAACTAAAGCCTTGTCTGCCCATACAATTTTATAGCCCTCGTTATATACTCGTCGAAAAAAATGCCAGTCCGAACCACCAGTTAATGCTAAACGTTCGTCGAAACAAGGCTGCATTTTTTGCAATATTTCTCGACTAATTAATACATTATTTGTAGCTGCTCCTTCGAGAAGATGACCTGTAGGATAACGCAAACGCTCGAAGAATTTACCTTTGAAAATCCAGTCAGGAACGGGTTGATTGAAATAAGGTAATACGGGACCGGAAACTACATCTGCACCGTACAACTTTTGAGCGTGCAAAAGTTCATCTAACCATGATTTTTGAGGGACTTCATCATCATCAATAAAAGCTAAAAAATCAAAGTTTTCTCCAGCACAATTGATAGCTTTGTTTCTAGCAAAAGGGATTCCACGACGCGGTTCAATGCAATATTTTAACCCCCATTGAATTTGTAAATTCATCTGTTGACAAAGCTGTCGAGCAGAGCCATCTTCGTCATTATCAACCACAATAATTTCTACAGAGGGTGTTTTGCAAAGTTTAAATTCGAGTTGATTTAAACCATTAAGTAAACGTTTTAATCCTTCATAGCGTTTACAAGTGATAATGCATATAGCAACTTGCATTTTTTTCCTCTATTAATTGCAAAAACCATAGAGCGACAAATCGCTCACGACGAACGTTAGTGTCTGACAAAACTCAACCAAAAGAGCGTCCGATAGCTAATCTTGCAACTGGTGATAAACGTACCGATATTAGAGTTATCAGAGAGCGAATATCTCGATAGAAAATGGAACTATCGTAAACCAGAGCTTGGTCAATAAAATCACGGGCTGTTTTCATATCACCACCCTGAAGACATAATCTCGATAGATATCGATACATATAGGCGTAAACTGTTGGTAACATCGGCTGAATCAACTCTGGTGAACGCTGATAAGCAGTTTCAATCACAATCGTGCCAGAATTCCGCATTTGTACGAGATTGAAAGATAATCCGGATGGACGGATGCGATAGTAGCATAAAACTCGCTTTTCTCGGAAAAAACGCCATTTCTGCATTGCAGCTATCCGTAACCATAAATCTACGTCTTCCCAACTACGTAAGTTTTCATCAAAACCCCCTACTTCGTCTATCAAGCAACGACGAAATACTGCATTAGAACCATGTCCAACAAAGTTTTTACACAGCAAAGCTAAGAGAGGATTTGGATGTACTGGTTTTCCGCTCAAGCTGATAAACGTCGGTTTTCCATCATCGCGAATCGTCTGGGAAGCACTGTAAACTACCCCAACATCGGGTTTATCATACAGTCGAGCTACATGAGTTGCGATTTTGTCTCTGTGGTAAATATCATCACCGTCGAGTAGAGCAATATATTCACCTTTTGCATGACGAATACCGTGGTTGCGTGCTGAAGACAAGCCTCCATTAGGCTTCTGTAACAAATTAAATCGATTATCGCGCTGACAGAATTTTTGCACGATAGCCGCAGTCTCATCAGTTGAGCCATCATCAACTACCAACACTTCAAAATCTGAAAATGTCTGTTTTTCCAAAGAAGTCAGAGCTTCTGAAATATATTTACTGACATTATAAGCAGGGACTATAACGCTAACTTTTGGTTTATCAACCATTGAAATTTGCTCCTTCTGACTATATATCTATAGCAATTGCTCTAGGTTTTCCTTTCAGAATATTTCGCAGCTTACCTCTAATATGTGGGGGAAATATCCACATTCCCGCACATAAACAAACATCGATAAATTGAGGTTTTCCAAATTGAAAAGCTTCGTATAGTAGCAGCAAAACAGCCAAGCTATCTCCAGCAGCAGCCGCTCTTGCGCTAACTTCTGCCAAGATAAAAGATGAATAAGCGCGAGGGGTGACTAAGTTTCTTCTATTCTGAATCCATTTAAGCGAAGATTCCCAAGAAAAGCTTTTACTCAAACTTTTGCGATTCCCTTCTAAATTCCAGATAGACAGTGTTTCTGGTACAAATTCAAGTCCTACACCTTGAATAGCAATCGCTCGTAAAATCCAATCCCAATCTTGATGTTTCTTGAGATGGTTATCAAAACAAACTTTCTCTAACAACTCCTTTTTAGTAAATATAGTTGAAGTCTGAATTAATCCTTCTCCCATAAAGAAAGAGTTGCGGACAAACAAATATTCACTAATAGGTTCTGATTTTTTGGGAACTCGACGCGGGAAAATTGATTCTCCTTGCGGAGTTTTAGCGATTAGGTAGCTACTGACAATCGGGAATTTATAATTGGAAGCTTTTGCAGTTGCAAACTGTAACTCTAATTTTTGCGTCATCCATTCATCATCGTCATCCAAAAAAGCAATCCATTCTGCATTAGCAGTTTTAGCTCCGAAGTCCCGAGCAAAGCAAGCTCCTTGGTTTACAGATAATTCGATTACTTGCAGTCGTGAATCGTTTATTTTTGCAAGAGTTGAACTCGTGTCTCTGTCTATTCCATCGACAACAACTATTACTTCTATATTTTGCAAAGTTTGCGTTAATGCACTCATTACAGCCCGTTTGACTAGTTGTGGTCTGTGAAAAGTGGGGATAACTACAGTGACTAACGGTTTCAAAACAGCCCTCCTAGTATTTGTGTGATGGATTACTAGTGGTCTTTTTCATAAATTCCGCTATGGTCGGGTTTCCTTTGTAACTGTCGGGAGACGTTATATATCAATCTCTACATTACGTCGGTAAAAACAAAACCGTCAAAACTAATGAAAATGACTATTAGTGTTGTGTTTCATTAATTCCGAAGGGTTGTAAAGACATAGCAATGCTACATCTTCCGAGGCTATGAAGAAAACAAACCAGTCAAAATTGATGTAGCGGGATAATGGTAAAACCTGGTGATTTACAATAGTAAAAAATTAACAATCAACGCTTTCCACCTTTGGATTAAGCTCCACTTTTAAGAGCGATTTATTGAAAATTGCTAAAACTATTTGTAACGCAAAAGCCGAATTTCCTAACAAATATCGAGCAGCTAGACGCTTGGGTTCTTGAACAAGACGATACAGCCACTCAAAGCCAAAATCAGATATGAAGCGCGGACAGTCAGAAACTATTCCAGCCATGCGGTCAATGATTGCCCCACCAACCATAATGGTGTTTACTTGTAACTTATGGTGGTATTTTTGTACCCAATATTCTTGAATTGGCATACCCATACCTACAATTAAAATATTAGGCTGAAATTGATTAATTTGCTCTACAATAGCTGCATTTGTTTCTGGATCTTCTTTATCGAAATATCCATGATGTCCCGCAAAATTCACCTTGGGATACTGTTGCTGCAAATTCTTAATTGCATCTTGCAAAATTTGAGGCTTTCCACCTAACAGAAATACTGAAAATTGATTCTGATTACAATTTTCTAATATTTTAGGCATTAGCAAAGTATAGGAAACTCGATAATCAATGGGTAAATCTAACCCCATAAAACTGATTGCTTTCAAGATTCCCATACCGTCACAGTTTGTGATTTCTGCACTTTGCAAAAACTGATAATACCAAGGTAATTGCATGGATAAATTGAAGCCATGAATATTGTAGTGTGCTACAGTTATTCGTTTGCCTTCTATACAAGCTTTCCGAATGGCTTCTACAATCGAAGAGATATTCATGCAATCAATTCTTCGTCCTAACAAATAAACGCTTAAAGCGGTTACTTTTTCTTTCTTACCAACAGCAATTGTTTCACTACTTGCATTTTCTGAACTAACGCTATTATCCTCAATTCGAGACCCTATCAGACCAGAGTAAGAATTGTTCATTTTAAGCTCCCTATAAATAGGTTTTAGCAACCGGTACAACACAATTTAGCTTACAAAAATGCATGATAAATCCGAGCTGTACCTTATTCAAAGCAGACAAGGCTGAGCAAAAATTCAACGGATTAAGACCTTGCTTTAGCGATAAATAGCAAGTATTTAAGCATTAACTATTACCAGCGATACCGCGTGCTTTATTACTTCGTAAATAATTGATTAACACAAAGAAAATCAATATTTTTTACTCAGAAATGAACCCCAAAACTAGAGGTTAATATGAATTTGGATGATATAGCTTTAAATTCAAAAAAACACCATGCCCTTACGTCTAAGTGCAATGGAAAGTGAAATGCAAATTTTTTATCTTTATACGCTATTTCATGGCAAAAAATAGCAGAGTGTGGTAGAAACAATAATCTATCAAAATTAGTCTCTATAATTACTAATATAATTAAAAAAAATTGCCTGTCAAGTTATTTATATTACTTTTTTTTCTGTAGCAATATTAAAATGGGTATTTTGCAAGTTATTTATAGCCAAAAAAGCCCGCAGGTTTTTCACCAGGGGCTACGAGGATAAAGATTCACATCCTTCTAATGGTCTATTGCATAAATAAATTCCAACTAGTACCGCTTCGCGGAAGTAAGAAGTAAGAAGTAAGAAGTAAGAAGTTTGATTTTATCGGCTTTTTAGGCATTTTCAATGGTTGCTTTATTTACGCCGACTTGTACTAGCTATATAAACTTTTTTCTACCCCCTCTTCCCACTCTTCCCCCTCTCTCCGTTCACCCAGCAATTTTGGTTTGGTCAAGTACTAGTACTGCTGTGCGGAAGTAAGAAGTCTTATAGGATAAAGATTTCAATCGTTGTCAATGGTTGCCAAACTTTCAATCTACTTTACTTGGTATATAAAGTTTGCTGTTAACAGTAATTTTATTTGAGCTAATTATATTGGTTATTGTTTATCGTTAAATAATCATGAAAAAACAAGAAACTTTAGCTCAATTAATTTATCGTACTGTATTAGAATTTGAACAAAAACAAGCAAGATTGCAGCAAAATAAACTAGAAGAAAATACTTTAAATCCTGCTAATATTGATACATATAATCAAACTATGTCCAAACAAAAATCAGCATGATGGGAATTTTATTGATAAATGATTGGATTATAATTTGAGTTTGATTTAAGTCTCAAATTAAATAAGCATTATAAGCATTAATTTAAATTTTATTATAGTTACCTAT
Source organism: Cyanobacteria bacterium J06621_15 (assembly GCA_038525335.1). Lineage (GTDB taxonomy): Bacteria > Cyanobacteriota > Cyanobacteriia > Cyanobacteriales > Nostocaceae > Rivularia. Next base: position 16,903 of record JBCBHT010000101.1, read on the forward strand.
TAATACTTACAAAAAATCACCAACCCGGTTTATCAAAAAGCTGGGTTTTTTATTGTACATAATTCTAATTTGAACATATAGCAATCCGAGATGAGTCGTGAGAAAGGTAGGTGCCAGAAACCCGGTTTTTTAAAAAAACTGGGTTTATAAATTCTCACAAATGATTTAGGAATCCTATAGTCATTCCAATTACCAATTACCCAATTCCTAAATTTTAACTTGATAGTCAGCACATTAGAGAACGCATGTGCCACAAGTCTTTTCCAGGCCAGAAGGTTGCACCTTTACCGTAATCATTGCTGGAGCATAACTCTTCGATTTCAGCTTTAAACTCATTGTTAGAGTTGTGAACCAAAACGTGAACGGGTTCTGCACCAAGTTCCATCAAGAAACTGGTCATACCGTATACTAAATCAGGGTCACCGTAGATAGCAAAGCGCTTACCGTGTAACCAAGCGTGAGAGTCAGTCATAGCGTCAACAGCACGACCACGCTCTTCTTCTAATTCTTGAGGAATGGGCTTACCAGTTAGTTCGCTGAGTTTCATTAAGAACTCATCAGTTCCGCGAATACCCCAAGGGCGAACAATTGATGTGGGTTGCTTCCACTCTTTCTCGATATATTCGCGAGTTTTAGGAGTAGAATGTGCTTGTAAGCAAAGTGTAGCTTCAGCGTTGCAAGAATCAGCAGCATCTTCCAATCTTGTACCCTTAGGATACATGTTGAATTTACCATCGTTAGGTGCATCAACATAATCGGAGTTGTCAGCCAACAAGGTATAGTCAATATCCATCAACTTAGCCATACGCTTAATTTCGCGCAAGTTACCTACGTAGGTATCAAAACCAGGGATAATATTGATTTTGCCGTTGGTTTTATCTTTCTTTTTACCTTGAGTAAGGTTTTGAAGAATACCCTTCATCATATTATCGTAACCGGTAATATGAGAGCCTACGAAACTAGGAGTGTGAGCGAAAGGTACGGGTAAATCTTCGGGAATACCACCTTCGTTTTTAGCATTACCGATAAATGAACCCAAGTCATCACCGATTACCTCAGCCATACAGGTAGTGGAAACGGCAATCATTTTAGGATTGTATAGCTTGTAAGCATTGGTCAAGCCATCAATCATATTCTTCAAACCACCGAATACCGCAGCATCTTCAGTCATTGAAGAAGAAACAGCAGAGAAAGGTTCTTTGAAGTGACGGGTTAAGTGGGTACGGAAGTATTCTATTCAACTATTAGGTAGTATTTCACTTAAAATGTTTGCAGCGAGCAATTTAACAACATTTACTTGTTTGTGGCGATCGCCAAATAATTTAGTGTAGCTTTAGTGTAAATATGGATATCCAGGGAAAGGTTTTTGCAGATTTTGAACCTCCAGCAACTACTGACGGTAGTTATTTAGGATTAAAAAAACACGTGAATGAGACTCGTAAGCATTTAGAAAGCAAGTACGAACAACAAGTAGCTGAAATTAATCAACGATTGAAAGCTGGTAAAACGAAAGTAAGTATTGAATCGAGAAGTGGAACTATTCAGTTACGAGCAACTTTACCTTTGAAACCCCATGATAGTCATCCTCAAGGTAAAGATAAAAAACAGTACACTATATCGTTAGGTATTCCAGCTAATTTTGATGGTTTGAAAACTGCTGAAGAAGAAGCTCAGGAATTGGGTAAGTTAATCGCTCGTCAAACTTTTGTTTGGAATAATAAATATTTAGGAGTTCGAGAACAAAGGAAAAAAAGTATAACTTTTAATGAGTTTTACGAACAATTTGAGGAAAGGTATTTTTCGGAAAGAAAAAAAACGATTAAAAGTGAAGGGACTTTAATTAATTATAAAAGAAGATATAGAGCAGTTTTTTCTGGAAGTGAAATAATTACAGAATATTCGGTTAGAGAAAAGATAAAAAAAGTTCCCTACGATGCTTCTAAAAGGACAATTGTAACTATGGGGAAAATAATTTTAAATTCTTTGAAAATCAAAGCAAATTTATCCGATTTAATTCCTCAAACCAAACCACAGCAAAGGTTAATACCTAGCGATAAAGAAATTGAAACAGGAATACTTTTATTTGAAGAACATTATACTCAAAAAGTTAAAGGTCAAAAAAAATATCAGCATAACTGGCTCAGATATAAAATAATTTATGCTTTATTAGCTATTTATGGTTTACGTCCGAGAGAGGTGATTAACAATCCCGATTTAGATTGGTTGATATCTCCAGAAAATAAACATAATACCTTTAAGGTACATGAATCGAATAAAACTGGATATCGAGAAGTTTATCCGTTTATGCCAGAATGGGTTGAACTTTTTAATATAAAAAATCAAGCAGGGTTACAGATGTTGAAAACTTATGCTTTTATCGAGGGAAGTGCCATTCAACTATCTAGTAAAGTAAATAAAATAGCCAGTAGTTTTAAAAGTTGTGGAATTTCATTTTCTCCTTATGATTTACGTCATGCTTGTGCTATTCGGGCACATTTACAGGGAGTACCCATGAAAGCAGCAGCCGATAACTTGGGACATTCGATTGAAATGCATACAAAAGTTTATCAAAGATGGTTTGGTTTGGACAATAGAATCAAAGCTTTCAATCAAGCTTTTAATCACATGTCTCGACTTGATGAACTTGAAGCAGAAAATACAAGTCTTAAAAAGCGTATTACTGAGCTAGAAACTGAGTTAGCAAGATTTCAATTTAAGCAAATCATATGATTATTTTTGATTTATAGCTTTTATCAAGCAACTGAGGTACAGTTTGACATCATGATAAAGCTGTATTCTGTTTCCCCTCTCCTTGATAAGGAGAGGGGTTAGGGGTGAGGTTTTTAGATATACTTCAGTAGACTGTGAAACGCTATAGCTTAAATTGAATAATTAGCAAGAAAGAAAAATATTCATTGGTTATTTTTTAGTAAGTATTTTAGCTTATTTTTTATTTGTTATTAAAATCAAAAAGTCGTTTATTTGACATAATTAAAGTAGTTATTTTATCTTAAGATACTTAATTATTTATAATTATGTTTTTGAAGTTAATATATAGAGAAAAAATAGTGTAATTATTATGAGCTATAATTCTGAAATATTTGATTATAGTTAGAGGTTTGAAAGTAGATTAAGCCAGTAAAATTATTATAAAAATAGCGATAAAATAGTGAAAAAATATATTTATAATTAGGACTTTTATTTACTTGATTTTTCAACAGTATCAAATCGAATCGGAAGTAAGCCACACAACCTTGGCTGCCTTGGAACTATGGTTTATTTAAAGCATTAAAAAGCTTATAATGTTTACTACAAACATACTTTCATCAATGTTTGTTCAAGTAGAACATTCTGTTTTTTAAGCAATATTTAACCAAAATAGTGAAAGATATACAGGATAAAGTTTTCAGCGATTTTGAAGTTCCTAGCACTTCTGATGGAACTTATAGAGGTATGAAGAATATCTCAGACAAGACGAAAAAACATTTTGATATGAAATTTGCAGAGGAATTGCTCGTAGTTAATCACAGACTAAAAGCTAGTAAAACCAAAGTTACTTTGACTGTTACAGGAGGAGCAATACAATTAGTCGCTACACTTCCGCTCAAACCTGATGATACTCACAAGCAAGGTAAAGACAAGAAGCAATACAAAATAAGTCTGGGGATACCAGCTAGTTTTGACGGTTTAAAAACAGCCGAAGAAGAAGCTTGTGAATTAGGTAAATTAATCGCTCGTCACACTTTTGTGTGGACTGATAAATATTTAGGACAGCAAGTTGTAAAAAATAAAAATATTACTTATGACGAATTTTACAATCAATTAGAAGATAGATACTTTAGTAAAAGGAAGAAAACTTTAAAAAGCGAGCATACTTTTCATAGTTTAAGATACTCATTTCATAAAGCTTTGATGGGTGATGAAATTATAAATAAGGAAACTTTAAAAACAAGAATATTATCCACACAAGAACCATATACCCGGAATAAGACTATTAGGGCTGTTGATTTTATTTGCAATGAATTACAAATTGAAGCTAGCTTTAACCATTTAAAATTAAAACAAAAACCAAAACAAAGAGATATACCAAGCGACGGTCTGATAGCTAAATCAATCTTGTTATTTGATGAAAGGATTAAACAAATATCTAGATATGGTAGTAAGACGATTCCTAAAAATCGAGCTATGAAGTTTATTTATAAATTATTAGCTATTTATGGTTTGCGTCCTAGAGAAATAGTTAATCATCCAGATTTAGACTGGTTGATGTCATCCGATAATCATTACAGCACTTTTAAAGTACATGAATCAAACAAAACCGGATACAGAGAAGTTTTTCCGTTTGTACCCGAATGGATTGAACTTTTCGATTTAAAGAATGATTTTGAAGGATATGAAGCATTAAAGTCATTTTCTATCTGGAATTCCGAGAGACAGCTTACCGATAAAGTTAGCGCTATATCCAAATATTTCTCATCTACTAAAATACCCTTCGTACCTTATGATTTACGCCACGCTTGCGCTATTAGGGCACAATTACAAGGAGTTCCGATTAAAGCTGCTGCTGATAACTTAGGTCATACAGTAGAAGAGCATACAAAGACTTATCAGCGATGGTTTAGCTTAGAAAATAGACGTACAGCATTTAATAAAACCTTTGGAGAGATGAATGAAATTGACAAGTTAAAAGATGAAATTGCAGCTTTACGTAAAACAAATCTGGAATTAGAATTAGAATTAACGAGACTACGTTTAAGTATACAGATGAAGTAATTTAAGCATCATATTGTTGTTATTAACAGGTTATTATACCTGTTTTTTTGTTGTTAGCCTAAATTTAGATTAAAATTTATGCTAATATCTATAATTGTTCTCAAAAGACAATAAAAAAAATATTTTGTTATATAAAATACAAATATATTTAAGCAATTTATAAGCAATATTATGACAGCTATTTTAATTTATTTTCTACATTTTCATTAGTACTTTAATCAATTTTATCTTCAAACGATAGTTAATTAAAAATCAAGATTAAAGCAACCGCTATCTTGAAAAGATGAAAGCTTATTTGATTATAAGTGTTTCGAGATAATAAATTTAATGCCTTGGACAAAAGGTAGAGTACCTTCAAAACCAGCAGCAGCGTAGATAGCTCCTAAAGGCTGACAACCTTTTGCTGGGTTAACGGTCAAAGCTTCACGAGCGAAATTCTTTTCACGATATTCCCAAGATTTAGTCCATTCAGCAACTTTCTTAACTTCTTCGGGGTCGTGTCCACCTTCAAAC
>JBCBHT010000102.1:0-22134 GCA_038525335.1 Cyanobacteria bacterium J06621_15
ATTTCAATTGATAGTTGTTTATTCCTTGCTCTAAGAATCAATAAACCCGGTTTTTTTACAAAACCGGGTTTGACTCATGCATCAGATAAATTTAGTTTTAAATTGTTTGTAATTAAGTTCCTAGATTTAGCTTCTAGGAACAATGGTAATAACTGATAACTGTTCATTCATCAAAGTTAAACAGAAAGATTGTTAACACGGCTAGTTAAAAACCAGTATCCAGTCCAAACAGTCCATAGCAAATAGCTTATAACTAAAGCGAGAATATTAATTCCTAAAAATCCGACAAAAGATTGCACGAGCAATGAATTAAATAAACCTATTACTGTCGAACCTATTCCAATTATCCATGCTACACCAACAATGATACTGAGCATTGCTAACAACCGAGGTACTGCTTTAGTTTGCAATCCCAATAAACCATTTAAAATTAACCATAATCCAATACATCCGATAGTACACAGTACAAATCCACTTATATAAGGAGACGAATTAGCTGGGTTAAGAAATCCTAAGATATAACCTATTAAAACGGAAGCAGCACCAATTATCCCAATCACTCTAACTGCATGACTACGATAGGGAAAGCGCTGGTGATATAGTTGGTGAAAGGCTAGCACCATCGGAAATAAAGGTAAAGTCGGTGAGCAAAGAATCAGAAATTCACCGAAATCTTCGTTAAACTCACTGATAAATAAACCAGCTACGAACAATCCCAAACTTAAAAATGCTCCTAAACCTGCAATTTTTGATAGTACAGGACTAATCGTCATTCTGTAAGACATGATTTACACCTCATAAATTTATTTCGGCAACATATATACAGCGCTAAATCATGACATTATTTAAAATTAGGGGATACTTCACTAAATCTTTACCTGAATACAATTTACTTTTTTATTCTTTAACGTTAGCGGAGAACTCATCCCCGCTAAACAAAAATACAAATTTTATCTACAAAAACCGTTAATCTATATACTCCACTACATCTTCCGTCTTAAAGCGAACTTTAGCCATATTTGCATACTTATCACTAGGAATACGATATCCAACAGGACAAACAACTGCTGTACTATATTCCTTGTCTTTCAATCCCAAAATTTCATCATATTTAACAGGGTCAATACCTTCCATAGCACAGGTATCAACTTCTAGCATTGCCGCAGTAAACATCAAAAATCCTAAAGCAATGTAAACTTGTTTTGCAGACCATGCATCTTTATCAAAAGCATCAGCAGGTCTTTGTAGAAAACCTTTGACCATATTAGCAAGACCTTCAAGGTTCTGTAGCGGAATATTTCGGACTTCCGACATCCGTTGAAGATAAGTATTAACGTCTTTTTCGTTTACACCTTCTTTGATAGCTAAAACTACTAGATGAGAAGCATCTAATACCTGCTTCTGTCCCCAGGAATGTTCTACCAATTGCTGACGAATTTCAGGATTGCGAACTACAAAGAATTTCCAAGGTTGTAGTCCAAAGGATGAAGGTGAAAGTACCAAACTTTGTTCCAACGCTTTCCAAACGTCTTCTGGAATCTTTTTGCTGGGGTCAAATTCTTTGGTAGCGTAACGCCATTCTAATTGCTTGAGAACTTCTTGGGGTGCAAATTTTGTTGCGTTCATGTACAAGTTATAAAAAACAGACAGTTTCAAAGATAAACGCAATTACAGATAATGGCTAGTTGATATTTCTTCATAAATTCTACAGCACACTTTTAGATGATTTTACAAGCAACTTTAGACATATTATTTTGTTTTATGAGCAATAAAAGCTGCATGATTGGGAGGTAGATTAAAATTTCCGTAATTATAAATAGTTGTAACTTGAAAACCGATTTGATTAAGTAGTTTTTCGATTTCTTTTTCTTTGTATAATTGCTGATAATGTACTTCCTCGTCTCGTCTATAATATTCTCCACAACAACGAAAGGTTATTATTCTCCGAGTTAATATTTCAAGATTTTCCTCTTTTTCAACCAACACTACCCAGTCTTTTCCTTCTGTAAATCCTTTGGTTGTAATTCCCGGATTAACTTGTCCTGGTGTAGCAATGTCGAAGACAAAAATACCTCCGGGAATTAATGAATGATATATACGACCAAATAAATCAATTAATCTTTGATTATCGTTTTCCGAATCAAACAGATAATTAAAACATTCACCGATAGATGTAACAGCATTACAGTGTGGAATTTTTGCATTAAATAGTGAATCAACGCGAAAATCTGCTTCTGGTACTCTTTGACGAGCGATATTAATAAATGCTTCAGAAATATCAATTCCAATCGTTTGATAACCAGATTTCACTAATTCTTGTATCCATAATCCGCTTCCACAACCTAAATCTATTACTAAACCTGTATTGATATTGTTTTGACGTAAAATTTCTAAAATTCCTGATGCTGATTTGAGACAGTAATCGCTAAAACCAACATCGTGGATATATGCTAGGTCTTCTTTATAATATTCTTTCATTAATTTAGGCTATTATATTTTTTAATTTGTCTAAATAAGAAGGTATATATTTCGATGCAGTTTCTTTTAAATTAGATTCTTGCTCTGATTTACCTGCAAGAAAAAGCGTAAGACAAATATATCTTGCTGCTATAAATAATGAAAGTTGATTTTCTATATCAATGGAAATTTTTCTAATAGTTTTATATCCTTTGATTAAATTCGCTTTAATTTGATAATATTCCTCCATATGCGAATAATTAGCTAAAATTACCGCTAAGTCGTAAATATAATAGCCATAACCGGAATCATCAAAATCTATAGGAATTAAACTATTTTGATTAATAATTACGTTATTTAAATGCAAATCACCGTGAATCAGACCGAAAATATTTGTTTCTTTTGAGTTTACAGCTTCAAAATCAATTAAGCGTTGATAAACTGACTCAAATAAACGTACTGTTTCGCTATCAAAATATTTATAACCTGAATTTGCATACCCAAAAGCCCCATTCTTACCAATCAAAGTTTCAGTATTAAATGTTGGACGATGAAAATCAATAGGTTTTTGCCAATCTGCCAATTTATTATGAATATCAGCAAGTAATCTACCAAGTCTTTCAAACAAACCTATATCGTTAAATTGATTCCCAACGACTGGTGAATCAACCCATGAAAGTATTGAAACAGGTTTAGAAATTCCTAAAGCTTCACCGATAGAAACAAAGTTATCAGAATTATTGTAAATCGGTTTTTGGTACGTGTAACTATTACAGCTAATTAGATATTCAATAATTTTCGCTTCTGACTCTATATCTTGAACGGTATTCTGCGTTCCACAATATACCCTGAGCAAAAAATCACCTTGTTCGCTAGATAATTTAAAAGTCGTATTTTCTAGATGCTTGAGAAATTTTAGTTTTGGTGACTGAAAATTGTATTTTGTGATTGCATTTCTAGCTATTTCAGTATTGAGGTTAATTTGTTCTGTTAATGATTCTTTTTTCATAGCTATTCAACAGTTTTTCATTCATGGATGAATCATATTTACTTCTTACCATAGTCTAAATTTTATATCGTCAATAGTTTGAGTTTTATAATTCTATCCTCATCCTTTATATATACACATCTCCAACAATATTCAAGAAATTAAATCGTATTAGTAAGTTAACTAAATCTAATCAATAATATTCTCCTTCATTTCTTCTACCATTAATCACGGAAAAGCTATGCTATGAGGTATTTTCGTTAATCTGCACTTATGCTTAAACCAATAATTAATAAGCTAACCTAATATTTGTCTTTAAAAATTGACATTTTACGAATTGAATATTTCACGTCAAGATAATAAGTAATAACACCACCGCAGATAGCAAACATATTTTTGGATTAAACTAATGGTTCTACTAACACAGTCAACTCAAGCTACAAGCAATCCAGGACGTTTAACAGTCGAAACTCTAGAAATTGCTCCTGAAACTACTGCAATTCGCTGTCTTGATTGGGACAGAGAACGTTTTGATGTCGAGTTCGGTTTACGTAATGGAACAACTTATAATTCTTTCTTAATTGAGAGTGAAAAAGTTGCTTTAGTTGATACTTCTCATCGTAAGTTTGAGGAGTTATATATGGAAATAATTACAGGATTAATTGACGTAAATAAAATAGATTATCTGATTATTAGTCATACCGAACCAGACCATAGTGGCTTAGTCAAAAATATTTTGAAATTAGCTCCTGATATTACTGTTGTTGGTGCTAAAGTAGCAATTCAATTCTTAGAAAATATGGTTCACCAACCTTTTAATTCAATGGTGGTGAAAAGCGGACAAAAGCTAGATTTAGGTAACGGACATGAATTAGAATTTGTTGCTGCACCTAACTTACATTGGCCCGATACAATCTTTACTTACGACCATAAAACCAGCACTCTTTTTACCTGTGATGTGTTTGGAATGCATTACTGTGACGACCCTACTTATGATGAGAACTTCACCACAATAGAAGGTGATTTCAAATATTATTATGATTGTTTAATGGGACAGAATGCGCGTTCTGTATTATCAGCTTTAAAGCGGATTAAAAAATTAGAAATTGGAACAGTTGCAACGGGACACGGTCCTTTATTAAAACATTCTATTTCAGAATGGATTGGACGCTATGAAAATTGGAGTTTAGAGAAAACCAAAAAAGAAACATTAGTAGCTTTATTTTACGTAGAAGATTACGGTTACAGCGAAGAATTAGTCAGAGCAGTTGCACATGGTAGTGATAAAACAGATGTAGTAGTCGAATTAGTAAATATTAATAATACCGAACTGCAAGAAATTCGAGAAATAGTTACACAAGCTGCTGGTTTAGTAATCGGAATGGTTCCTCAATCTTCAGATACAGCGCAAATAGCTTTAAACACTATTTTGGCTACCGCTCATAACAAGCAAGCAATTGGTTTGTTAGAGTCGGGAGGGGGAGAAGATGAACCAATTTATCCTCTAAGAAATAAGTTTCAAGAATTAGGATTAACCGAAGTATTTCCCCCAATTTTAATTAAAGAAACTCCCACAAAAAATACAGAGCAACTATGCGATGAAGCGGGAACAGATTTAGGTCAATGGTTGAACCGCGACAAGACAATTAAACAAATCAAATCTATTGATCACGAACTAGAAAAATCATTAGGACGGATTAGTACGGGACTGTATATAATCACCGCTAAAAAAGCAGAAGTTCAAAGTGCAATGCTTGCTTCTTGGGTGACACAAGCAAGTTTAAATCCATTAGGAGTTGCAATTGCAGTTGCTAAAGATAGAGCAATTGAATCCTTGTTGCACGTTGGAGATAGCTTTGTTTTAAACGTTTTAGAAGAAGGTAAATATCAAGGATTAATGAAACATTTTCTCAAGCGTTTTGCTCCCGGTGCAGATAGATTTGCTGGAGTAAAAACATATCCCGCTCGAACCAATGAATCTCCAATTTTAGCCGAAGCTCTGGCTTATGTGGAATGTGAAATTACCAGTCGCATGGATTGTGGAGACCACTGGGTAATTTACAGTACCGTTCACACCGGAAGAGTCTCTCAGGTGAATGCATTAACCGCAGTCCACCACCGTAAAATTGGTAATCACTATTAAGTAGTTAGGAGTTAGGAGTTAGGAGTTATGAGTTAAGAATTAGGAATTAGGAATTAATAATAATATAAATTTCCTTATCTCTCAATTACCAATTCGCAATTACCAATTAGCAATTACCAATCCAAAATCCAAAATTTAAAATCCAAAATCCAAAATGATGTCAACTACTACCATAACCACACAACGTAAAAGAGATGTCCAGGTTGCTGAAATCGGACAAGATACGATAATTTTACGTTCGCGAACTTGGGAAAGATTAAAGTTTGAAGTTGAATATTCGCGTCAAAAGGGAACTACTGCAAATTCTTATCTGATTCAAGCTGATAAAAAAGCTCTGATTGACCCTCCTGGTGAGTCTTTTACGGAAATTTATCTCCAGGAATTAAGACAGCATCTAGACCTTAATACTTTAAATTATATTATTCTTGGTCATGTCAATCCGAACCGCAGAGCAACTTTAGAAGCATTACTCCCAATCGCTCCTCAAGCTACCATAATTTGTACTCGTCCGGCTGCAAATGCACTTATAACTGCTTGTCCGGAATGGGAATCGCGGATTCAAACCGTTCGGGAAGATACTTTAGATTTAGGATGGGGACATCAACTCAAATTTGTTACCGTGCCAACTCCCCGTTGGGCTGATGGACTTTGCACCTATGATTCTGCGACAAATATTCTCTACACAGATAAGTTTTTTGGCGCTCATATCTGCGAAGATACTTTGTTTGATAAGGACTGGAAGAGTTTAGAACCAGAGCGTCGTTATTACTTTGATTGTCTTCATGCTCCCCAAGCAAAACAAGTCGAAGCTGCTTTAGAAAAAATGGCGGTTTTCCCTGCGAAAACTTACGCTCCCGGTCACGGTCCAGTTGTCAATAACAGGGTCAGTCGGTTCACCTATGATTACAGTCAATGGTGTCAGAATCAAAAGTCTCAAGAATTAAGCGTTGCTTTGCTTTATGCTTCTGCTTACGGAAATACAGCAATTTTAGCGGGAGCGATAGCTCAAGGTTTAATTGAAAATGGAGTTAATGTCGAGTCCGTTAACTGCGAATTAGCTGATACTGACGAGATTACCAGGATTGTAGAAGCTTGCGACGGGTTGATTATTGGTTCCCCGACATTGGGTGGTCACGCTCCGACTCAAATTCAAACCGCTTTAGGAATAATTCTTTCGACAGCAGCGAAAACCAAATTAGCGGGAGTTTTCGGTTCCTACGGATGGAGTGGAGAAGCAGTTGATTTAATCGAAAGCAAGTTCAAAGATGCTAACTATCGTTTAGGGTTTGAATCAATTCGAGTCCGTTTCACTCCTACACCTCAAATTCTCAAACAGTGTCAAGAATCTGGTGCATTATTTGCTCAAAATTTGAAAGAAAGTAAGAAACTGAATACTCCCAGTCAGGTTATTACAGAAAGTCATATCGGTCGTACCGAACAAGCAGTAGGAAGGATTGTCGGTTCTTTATGTGTGGTAACAACTCGCGACGGAGACAACCACAAAGGTGTTTTAACTTCTTGGGTATCGCAAGCCAGTTTTAGTCCACCGGGAATAATGATTGCAATTGCTGACGAACAAAATGCTGATTTGATATCGAATATTGGCGATAAGTTTGTGTTAAATATTCTCAAAGAAGGTAGAAATGTCCGCCGTTATTTTGCTCGTCATAGTACGTTAGGAGATAACCCATTTGTGAATCTTTCTACTAAAACTGCTGATAATGGTTGTATTGTTCTTAACGAGGCATTATCTTACTTAGAATGTACCGTACAAAATCGAATTAAATGTGGTGAAAGATGGTTAATTTATGCAGTAGTTGATAACGGTGAAGTCTTGGAAAATGAAGGTTTAACTGCTGTAGAACATCGGAAATCTGGGAGTCATTGTTAATTATAAATTTCCGAAAAACAGTTTCCCAAAAACAGTGTAGAGACGCGACATGTCGCGTCTCTAAATAATTTCAGGCTAAACTGGTTAATTTTGTTATTTATATCGAAAATTTGGGAACCATAAATCCAGAACATAAAAGGGTTTGCTACCAATGAAAGGAATTGCTTTTCTATCTGGATTGCTGGGTGTTTTGATAACCTTTGGAAATTTACCTGCAACGGCTCAAATAACATCTGATGGAACTACTAATACAACTGTCAATTTAAACAATAATAATTTTACTATTCTCAACGGTATTCAAAAAGGTAATAATTTATTTCACAGTTTTAGTGAATTTTCTATTCCTACAGGTGGTTCGGTGAATTTCAATAATTCTACCGATGTGGTTAATATTATTAATCGGGTAACAGGTGGAAATATTTCTAATATTGATGGATTAATAAAAGCTAACGGTAATGCTAATTTATTTTTGATTAATCCTGCGGGAATTGTATTTGGAGAAAATGCAAGATTGGATATTGGTGGTTCGTTTTTGGGGAGTACCGCTGAAAGTATTTTGTTTGAAGATGGGTTTAACTATAGCGCTATAGATTCACAACAAACACCACTATTAACCGTAAGTGTTCCTTTGGGATTGCAAATGGGAAGTAATCCAGGGGATATAACTGTTCGAGGAAATGGACATACGTTAAGTGCTATAGATAGTTCTTTTGCTTTGGAAAGTCGGGATACCAGTTCTGGTTTAAGAGTTAATTCTGGTAATACCTTGGCTTTAATCGGAGGAAATTTGAATTTGGATGGGAGTATTGTTAGCACTGATGGTGGTCATATTGAACTAGGAGCAATAGCCAGCAATAATGATATTCCAGTTCAAGTTAAATTAAATAATATGGATACATCTTGGACTTTCGATTATTCACAAATCGAAGGATTTAAAGATATTAACCTTACAAAACGTGCCTTAATAGATGCAAGTGGTGTGAATAGTGGTTCAATCCAAATTCAAGGACAAAAAGTTTCTCTAAAAGATGCTTCTCTTATTGTTTTAGAAAACCAAGGAGAACAACCGGGGGGAGACATTCAAATCAATGCTACCGAGTTATTAGAATTTACAGATTCTCCTGCAAATTTGTTTAATGGCATATTTAATGATGCTACAAACAATGGTAAAGCAGGAAATATTATCATTTCGACTAGAGAATTACTAATGCAAAATGTGGGTGGTTTAATCGGAAACCGGACATTCACAGAAGCTGCTGGAGGTAGCATTTTCATAGATAGTAAAGACATCAATATTCTTGGTTCAAGTAGTGTATTTCCCGGTACAATCATTACACGAACATCGGGAACTGGTAATTCAGGAAATATTTCCATCACTACGGAAAGATTACAAATTCTCAATCAAGGAATTATTGCTTCTAGCACCTCTAATATCGGTTCAGCAGGTAATCTTACTATTAATGCTCAAGAAACAATAGAATTTATTGCTCCCGACCCGTCCCCCAATAATTTTTCGGGTATTAGCTTTTCAGCGTTGAGTGAATCAGGTAATGCAGGGAATATAACTATTAATACAGGTAGATTAGTGCTACGCGATGGTATGCTGATTAGTTCTTCTACCTTTGGTAATGGTAATTCAGGTTCAATCCTCATTAACGCTTCAGAAGCTTTTGAAATAGGTGGAGCAAGAGTAAGAACTAATTTAGATGGTACTACTGCTAACGAAGGTGGTATTGTTCGTTCTGCTGCTATTTTGCTCACTCCATTAGGAAGAAGGTTTTTTGGTTTACCGGATGTACCGGGAGGAAATGGAGGTGATATTACAATTAATACACCAAGTCTGAATTTAGAGGATAACGGTTTAATTACAGTACGTAATGATGGTACGGGAAATGCTGGAAAGCTAACTATTAATACTGAGTCAATTTCTGTTAATAATCAAGGAGCAATTACCGCAAATACAGCATCTGGTGAAGGTGGAAACATTAACTTGAATTTAACATCTGATTTGATACTAAGAAATAATAGCCTTATAGATACCGAAGCAATGGGTACCGGTAACGGTGGTAATATCACCATCAATTCTCCCGTAATTGTAGGTTTTGAAAACAGCGATATTATTGCTAATGCTGTTGAAGGTATGGGTGGTAATATCAACATTCAAACGAGCGGTATTTTCGGTTTAGAATTTCGCGACGAACTAACCGAAGAAAATGATATTACTGCAAGTTCTCAATTTGGTGTTAACGGTACGGTAGAAATTAATAATGTTAATATTGACCCTAATTCTGGTTTAGTTGAATTACCCACAGAATTAACTGACCCATCAAAACAAATTGCTACGGGATGTTCTAGTAATACCGGTAGTACTTTTGTGGCTACAGGAAGGGGTGGAGTACCGCAAAACCCCAAAGAAGAATTTCATCCAAACATTATTTGGTCAGACATTCGCAATTTATCAGCATTTAAGAAATTAGATAATCAGACGATTAAAAATACACAGATATCAAAGCAAACAGCCATTGTAGAAGCCACTGGTTTTATGCGTAATCAAAGTGGAGAAATTGAACTTGTCGCTTTTGAAAATCAGTCTTTAATAGCTAAAAAAATTGCTGATTGTAGTGGTTAATATAATTCCATTTATCAATAATTAGTATTTTACTTAATAATCCATTTTCGCCAATCAACATTATTTTCTTCACAAGGTTGATATAATTCTGGATTACCAGATACGAGAACTTCAGCAATCATTTGCATCGATTTAGTTTTACTAGGCAAAGAAAACTCAGAATTAGGATTATATACATCCGGATGATGCCAATTATCAAGTTGAATAATTTGGGATGATTCTTGAGGTACTATTAAGAATATCTTCTGTAGTAAAATTTTTCATTTGATATCAAATATATAGCACTTTTCACTTTTGATAGGATACAGATTAACCTCACCCCCTTCCCCTCTCCTTGTTAAGGAGAGGGGTGTCCGGAGGACGGGGTGAGGTCTCTTTATATGTTGAACTTAATTGAAAACCATTAAACTTTCTTCAAATACCATTCAGAACCAATAACTACATTAATGTTTCACCGAAATTGTTAAATCTAATATAAATCATGATTTGCTCCACCGATTTATCGCTATGATTAACCCCCGTGAAATTTACGATTTGATGTTAGATTATGGCAACAAAAATACTCAAATAAAAGAAATCATCATCGGCTTAACTTGGACTTTATGTTTAACTGAAGGTGCTGGTTTATGCATGAGTCCGGGAACAGTTACAAGAACCTTACCTTTTTCCGGAACTTTAGTAAATAAATCAATTTCCGAATTAACTCCTTGGTTGCTTTCCTGGAATCCTTTTCAAGCAACTATCGGAATGGCTGCGATTAATTCTATTATTAACTCCTCTTCAAATCTACCCGATACCGGTACACTTTTATCTCCCGATAGTTCTGCAAATTTAGCAGTATTTGAGCATTTTTTACCCCAAATTCGTAACAAAAACGTCTGCATAATTGGACGCTATCCGGGTTAAATAAGTATTCCCAGGAAATGCAAATGAAAGTAATAGAATTGAATCCAGGAGCAGAAGATTTCCCAGCACCAGCTTCAGAATATTTGCTACCGGAAGCCGAATGGGTATTTTTAACTGCTACTTCTATTGCTAATAAAACCTTTCCTAGATTAGTTCAATTAGCTAAAAATTCTAAACTAGTTTTAATGGGACCAACTCTTCCTTGGTTACCAGACTTAAAACAAATGGGAATCGATTATTTAGCAGGAGTTAAAGTTACTAATTTACCAGATTTAAGACAAACAGTTGCAGAAGGTGGTGGTGTGAGAATATTTGAAACCGGGATTCAATATTCTGTTGTTGAATTGTAAAGGGTTAGTTGATAGTTGATAGAAGTTAGGAGTTAGGAGTTAGGAGTTAAGAGTTAAGAATTAATTATTTACTGATAATTGATAATTGTTAACTGTATGTCCCTCCGGGACACGCTCCGCTAACACTGATAACTGATAACTGATAACTGTTTAAAGCGGAAATCTACTATGCAGCTTTTTGCATTCTTCTTTTAATATTCCTGATTTGATTTTTATCGAAGCTGGAGATTTATTGATTATTTCTTCACACGACATATTAATCATGTTGGGATTGTAATTGTCTTTAAAATCGGAAGCACCTGCACCATAAACAATTTCAGAAATACCACCCCAAAAAATTGTCGCTGCACACATTGCACAAGGTTCGCAGGTAGAATACAGCGTATATCCAGATTCTAGCGATGCTGTTTTTAAGCGGGTGGTTAATTTCCGGAGAACATTCACTTCAGCGTGACAAGTTGGGTCACCATCGGATTCTACAGTATTACCCGCTCGTTCGACAATTTCGTTATCTTTCACAATCACCGCTCCGAAAGGGGTTTCGCTTTTTTCAGCTTCGGAAATTGCCATCTGCATGATTTCTTCAGGAGTCATAATTAATTGATAGTTGTTAGTTGTTAGTGGATAGTGGTGAGTCGTTAGTTGGTAGTTGTTGTTTTCTCCTATTCAATATTCCCCATTTCTTATTCATAAAACAAAATTACGCTAAATTACGACTATAGAATCATAAACTAAATTACCAACTACCCTTCGGGTATCTCCCTCCGGGAGACGCTACGCTAACAACACTTGCTACAACGGTCGTGTTCCTCCGCAACGCAGTGTTTCACCAATTACCAATTACCAATTACCAATTACTAATTCTCATGATAATAGACAGTTTCAGGGCTAAGTTACGCAAGGAAGCGCAAATTTGGCGAGATGAAGGAATAATAGAGAATTCGCAATACGAACAATTATCTCAAAGATATCAGTTTGATAGTTTGGATAATGTTGCTCAAGACCGATTTATTTTCATTTTGATTGGAGTCGGTTGTATACTCGTGGGTCTGGGAGCAATTACTTTTGTCGCTGCGAATTGGCAATCATGGTCGCGTGAAGTAAAGCTAGTTTTATTATTAAGTCTATTCTTTGCCACAAATATTATTGGTTTTTTCTTATGGAGAGAACCTATTTTTGATAATGCTGGTAAAAAGCGACGACAAAGAAAGCGAATATTCGGGCATAGTTTATTACTTTTAGGAGCTTTACTTTTAGGCGCAAATATGGCGTTTATGGCTCAAACATTTCATATGAGCGGTGCTGATTATGAACTGTATTTGTTTTGGGGAATCGGTGTTTTAGTAATGGCTTATGGTTTACGTTTAGCTTCTTTGGGAGTGTTTTCATTAATATTAATTAGCTTTGGATATTTTACAGGATTGAGTAACTTATGGTATTTGGGGAGTGAATTTTCTTTACCGATATTAATGCTAAAAAATATGCCAATTCTTGGGTTAGCATTGTTCGTTCCTTTGGCTTATATTTGTCAGTCGCGATGGATTTTTGCCTTATCTACAATTCTTTTTTCTATTTCTATCCAATTTAACTCTAATAGAGAATATAACGTTTTCTGGGTTAAATCTTTTGCTTTTGCACTTACTCCAGCACTGTTATGGAGTTACGATGATTTACTATTTCCTAAAGTAAATCAAAGATGGTTCCAATCGGTAGCGCGTAATTTTTCACTGCTGTTTTTTAGCATTTTATTTTACGTGCTTTCATTTAGAGTATATTGGCGATTTGCTTATGATTTATCTATCGAAAATAACTCAATATCAAACGTATTTTTATTGATAAATTTAGGGATTCTGACTTTATTAGCTGCCTATCAATGGTTTAATTTATTGCGACATGAATTCAACCCTCAATATAGAAGAATCGATATAACTAATATTAGCGTTGGTATCTTAACATTAGCGGCAGCTTTCGCACCAATATGGAGCCAACATTTTCCAGGAACATCGGTTTTAGCAATATTTATTTTCAATTTATTCTTGGCTGTATTAGCTTGTGGAATGATTCGTCAAGGACTGCAATCCAATCAAAGACGTGCTTTTTGGGGAGGAATGATATTGTTAACGCTGCAAATTATCACCCGAATGTTGGAATACGATACAGCTTTATTATTTAAATCTTTAGTTTTCATATTATGCGGAGTTACTGTTATCGGTGCAGGATTATGGTTTGAAAAACATATAAATCAATTAACAATGAACAATAAACAGTGAACAATAATTAGAGTCGTTACTGATAACTGATTAACCACACCCTCAAGGTTAAAATTGATAATTGATAATTGATAACTGATAATTGACTATGAAACCTTTCCCAGAAGAGTCTTCAGAACAAGAACTGATTCCTAATTTCAAAACAAATCCATCCGTAAATAATAAACCAATACCAATTTTACGATTTATAATTCCTTTCGTAATTCAAGCTGGTTTACTTTTAGCGATACCAGCCCAATCAACTTACACTTACCTCACTGGTAGAACCGTAATCCTACAAACCATACCCGTAGACCCTTACAGTTTATTAACAGGCTATTATCAAATTCTTAATTACGATATTTCGACCAGAAGCACTTTAGAAAAACTCCCTGGAAGCAAAGACATATTAAAAGATGAAAAAAGTTTTTATGTAATTCTTGAAGAACAAAAATCTAATAACAAAGAAATTCCTCAAGCTTGGAAACCAATACGCTTAACTAAAGACATTCCCAATTCTCTTCCCGAGAATCAAGTTGCTCTGGAAGGTAAATATCAGCGTGGTAGAATTATATACGGCTTAGAACAATATAATATGCCAGAAGACCAACGCAATAAAATTAATAACGATATATCTCAAGCTAGACGAAGCGTAACACGAAGAGATAAACAACCCATCGTAGTAGAAATTAAAGTTGATTCACAGGGTAAATCAGTTCCTGTGAGTATGTGGGTCGAAGAAATAAATTATCGTTTTTAACAGCAAACAGTTCTTTTTACATATAGATAGCTACCTACAAAAAAATAACCAATTTCTAATTTGAAACTGGTCACTCTTAACTGTTCACTGTTAACTGTATGTCCCTCCGGGACACGCTTGCGCTAACACTGTTCGTCTTCATTACGTAATGTAAAAGCAGCACCAAAAGCTGCTCCCGCTCCTGCTAATAAACCGGTACTCATTCCTTGCAGAGTTTTACTAACGGGGTCTTGGGTTAAACACTCGCTTGTTAGTTCGTTAGCGTTCATACACATAGTGCTTTCAGCCCAGCTAGAAGTACCTCCAAGCACTACACCAGCGACGCTACAGGAAACAACTAATAGTAAAAGTTTTTTGTCTTTTCTATCCATAGATAGGTTTTTTTAAATCTTAAGGAGTACTTTCTTAATCCAATCTACACAAAAGTTAACCATCTGTCAGGATGTATTGTATAAAATCAAACTAATATATTTAAATTTAATTTTTGCTTTAAATGAAAATAGGTTTTGAAGCAGTAGCTTATCTAGCGCTGCTCTTTGAGGAATTTCAACCAGAACGAATTATTTGTATAGGGGTTTTCAGTTGAGAATATCTTTATTTATTAGTTTTTTCTATCTCAAAAAGTATTTTCAAAAGTCATTTTATATTTATAAACAAGGGAGCATCCCAAATGTGTAAAAATATCATTTGTCATTGCGAGTGGAACAAAGTGGAACGACGCATTCAGCGAAGCTGCGGATCATCGCAACACTTTTAGATTGCTTCACTTCGTATGTCCTAATGTCCTAGCGGACACGCTTCGCTAACGCACACGCTTCGCTAACGCAATGACAATCACAATATTAATTGTGCAAAATTGGGATGCTCCCATAAACAACTTGTAATATAAGCAAAATTTTATCAATATTTTTCTTGTAATAATACTGATGATGATTTTATTTTATATGGGTTAAGATTTATTTTATCTGATTTAAGACTCTCTATAAAATAGTCTATGAAAAGGTCAAAATTTGAAAGTAGATTGCAATCTAATAAAATACCAGCTTATTTTGAAAAAACAACAGAAGGTTTTTTGCTAAAGGATAAAAACCCTAATAAAAAGCCAATAAGTCTTTTCAATAGATTAATTCCTTTATTCATTATTATCTTCTTATTTGCAACAGGATGGATTTGGATATTTATTTTTGTAATTCTTCCAACTCAGTTATTATTTAATTTATTATTTGGGAGAGATTTTAAAACTCAAATTATAGCTTTTATTCTCAGTAAATCTCGTCTTTTTAATCCAGAAGTAATATTATCAACTTATCCATTAGCTTTGGGAGAAGAATGCGAATTAAGTTTTCGTCGTCGTTTTAAAG
The DNA here is from genome assembly GCA_038525335.1 of Cyanobacteria bacterium J06621_15. Lineage (GTDB taxonomy): Bacteria > Cyanobacteriota > Cyanobacteriia > Cyanobacteriales > Nostocaceae > Rivularia. The sequence goes on from JBCBHT010000102.1 coordinate 15,735, forward strand.
CAAATCTAAAAACAAAAAAACCAAAAGAACTAGTTTTTCGGATGGCTTGTGTAGAGCGAGTTGAATATACAGCGGGAAAGAAGACAATAGTAGAAACTCATGCGATTTGGGAATCTCAACCTCAATTTCATTCTGTACCTCAAGGTGCTGATATGCTCTCATTTAAAACAAAGTTTACGGTACCGAATCACCTTTCTCCTTCTTTTGAAGGTACATACAATCAAATTCGCTGGATTGTTTTAGTTGAGCAAAATATTTCGAGAGTTTTTAAACCTATTAATTACAGCTTTGTATTCGTTGTTGACCCGGTATTAGTGAAATGATTGATTTTTATCTTGATTCCGATTCTATCGAAGCTGGAAGTGAATTAAATGGAAGCTGTATTTGGACACCCCATACACGAAAGAATGAAAAACCACTTAATTTAGAAATTGGTTGGAGAACGGAAGGAAAAGGAATTTCTGATGAAGAAACGCTATTTAAAACTGAGATTAGAGCTTCAGAACGCACTTATTTTAAATCTCAAATTCCGATAGCAGGACCGGTATCTTACGATGGTCACTTAATTAGAATTATTTGGGAAATTAGAGTTAGTTCTTCAAAATTTTTTGTATTAAAAGATGTTGTAAAAGCTCAAGTATTAAGAGTTATTCCTCGACAGTAGTTAATTATCTATATATTTGAACCGCTCGCACAGCTAATAATTATTTATAGAATAAACAATAGGAAATAATAATTTATTTTGATAATTTATCATCGTTCGTAGTTGTGCTTACTCTGCGAGAAAGCTCCGCTCATAGCGCTAAATATTCATCTGAATGCGAATCATTCTGCGACTAAGAACCCCTCAAAATTAATGTGGTGGAATGGAGTACTAATTAGCCTAAATTTGTTCATGTAATTTGTTTGTTGTAAATAACTGATTCCTAAACGGAGACCAGGATTTTACTTCTGTCTTGCTCTACCGACCGCTACTGATACTGCTGTAAGGTGTAAGTTATAAGCGAAAGAAACTATTAGAGTTAAATTGTATTTTTTAATCATTATTTACTGATAAATATTGTGATTTTTTTCGTAAAAATGAATTTGTATAATATTTAAAACATATACTCTAAAAAATGTGAATTTTAATAAGCATTTACACCTTTTATCATCTAAAAAAACGCATAATTTCAATAAACCGATAAACCAATTTTATATAGGAATTTTTTCATAAGCATTTATCTATATTTTTTATAAAAAGAGGTATTTCATATTACTTGAAAGCTGAATATTAATTGTTAAAAATAAAAGTGTCAGGTTGAAATCAGCGTGTATTTGCCGAATTCATTTACAGGAGACAATTACTCATGAATGATTTCGACATTTCGCTTAATAACGAATCATCTTTAACTACAAAATCTCAAGAATTAGTTCCGTCTGCTGCGTTAGAAAAGACAGATTTAGTCTCTGAAGATTCGTCATTGTCTGCTAATTCTTCGATGCTACCTACCTTGGAAGAAGACATTCTTCGCTACGAAGCAGAAGAATTAAATTTGAACAATTATCAAATCGAGAAAAGCGATGCTTCTTCTGATGGTAAACATATTTCTCTACTAGGTTCAGATAGCAATACAGGAACAGCAACAGGAGTTTTTAATGGAGTAGCTGGGATATATGCGGTAAATGTAGGCTTGTATGATGAAGATGATGGAGTTTCTTCTGCAAAGGTGACGGTTGCGGGTGACACTAAGAACTTCAAATTCGATAAAGATTTACCTGGTAGTGCTGCTGTTACCGAAGCTCTGACATCTCGTGTCACTCATTCAAAGATTAAATTACAACCAGGAGATGTTTTCAAAATTGAGGGTAAATCCGATTTAGGTGAATTTGCTCGTTTTGACTATATAGAATTTGCTCCAATAGATTCGGGGTCTGAATCGAATAATCGAACAGATAAAGAAACTCCAGGTAATAGTGATGAGAGCAAACAGGAAACACCAATTGATTCCGCGAATGATAAAAACTCCCGAGGAAATACATACTACGTTTCACCAGATGGAAGCAATGATAATCCAGGTACAAAAAAACAGCCTTGGAAAACCGTTAATCATGCTGTTCGGAAAGACTCTGCTGTAAAAGCTGGAGACACTATATTAGTGCAACCCGGTACATATACAGAATTAATTACTCTTGAGAAATCGGGTAATGAAAAACTCGGTCATATTACCTTAAAAGCTGATGGTGATGTGATTCTACGCGACCCAGACCCAAAAGAAGGTGGTTTCAGAGAGGGTGTGATTCAGTCTGCTAATCAGGGTCACTGGATTATCGATGGTTTCCGAATTGAAAATACATCTTGGGCTGGTATTTCACTACGAGACGCAAATAATATGATTGTGCAAAACAATCATACCTTTGAAACTGGTGCTTCCGGTATCATTGTTTTACCTGAAAGTTACTATAAAGGTGGAGATGCTGAAGTAACTAGCAAAGATATCAAGGTACTAAATAATAAGATTGAACGAGCTAACGGTCGATGGACTGGTAGAGGAGATACTAGAGGTACCCAAGAAGCATTAAGTATTTGGGGTGTGGATGGTTTTGAAGTTGCTAATAACATTGTTAAAGAAGCAACACGGGAAGGTATCGATATCAAAACTGGTTCTCGTAACGGTTCCGTTCACAGTAATACTGTCACAGGTGCTGCAAAAGTCTCTGGAACTCCTGGAGGTTATAACGGTGGTCCAGCTATCTACATTGATGGAAATCGAAGCGATACTTTTAACATTGACATCTACAACAATACTGTCTATGAAAATGTTTCTGAAGGAATTACAATTGCTGATGAAGCTCCAGACCAAGGTGATGTCAGGGATATCAGAGTTTACAACAACCTTGTTTACGGAAATGGAAAATTAGGTGTTAATAGCGGTGCAGGAATAATGGTGACTAGCAACGTTAGTAATGTGGAAATAATCAACAATACCGTAGCAAACAATGTTCAATCGATTGTGATTGATGGGAGTGACTACACCAAAGGTGATAAAATTTCTGACGTTACAGTGCGTAATAATATCTTTGCTGATGCTAAATTCCGTAATGGTTTAATCGAAGATGCAGAAGATATCGTGTTAGACAACAATCTTTTTACAGACAAGTTTGAAGAACTTTATGAAACCGGGGATGGACTCAAAAACTTCAAAGAATCAAACAACGCTGAAGTTAAATCGGCTGGTTTCTTAAATTCAAAAGGTAACGATTACCGTTTATCTTCTAATTCCCCTGCAATTAATAAAGGTTCGGATTCAATCCCCGATTATGCAGCTATGGATAAAGATGGGAAAAAACGTTTAGCTGACAAAGCTCCTGATATCGGTGCTTATGAGTATCCGAGTTCAAAATAACTAATAAATGAATCTGAGTCAGGTGTATCTAAAAGTAGTTTGTAGTCAGGATTTTAATCCTCAATATAACATTCAAAAATCCTACTACAAACTTTTGTAGAGACGTAACACTGTTACGTCTCCCAACGGTTGCGGAAAAACGAACCCTTCATAATTGATGTAACTAACTATTAGTGTTCAGCCACATTAATTTTGATGAGTAAACGAGCATTTACCAAAATTTATTCTACCCCCTCTTCCCCCTCTTCCCCCTCCCTTTCTTCACCCATCATAATTAATAGAACAAAACATTAATATCAGCTTCTATCAAACCTGATTTTTTCTCCAACACTTAATTAAATATAAAGGTGGAGCAAATATCCAAAATACGGTAATAGCCAAAATCACTATAAAAGAAATAAATTTATCTTCCGGATATACACTAGGATTAAAAAACTTAAATCTTATCCAATTAATCAAAAAAGATATAGAGAATAAAGAATATATAATAATTAAAATGTTAAATGCACCCAGACTTTCTATATTCATAAAACTATATATCTAAATCATGAATAGTCTATAAAATTGCTATTCTATTTTTTTTATATCTTCTAATCTTGCTAATAAAAGGTCGCTGATAAGCACACCCATCAATCTCGAATTACTATCAAACACAGGTACAGAATAACTTGTTAACAGAATATCTTCACCTGCTTTCCCAATATCAAAGTAAGGAGCGCTCCAAACAGGTCTTCTTTGTTTTACCGGAACGTCATACCAAACTGCATTAGCATACATGAAATCTTTGGCAATATCTTTTTTTCTAAATCCATTTTTATCTCTTAACACAACAGGACAAGAACATAATATTTCAGGTAAGAAAGCAAACGCACTAGCAAATATTTCTGGGTTGTTTTGCAAATGATTTTTTAAAGTAGTAAAAATATCTCCAATATCGGAAGGAATATATCCAAAAGAAGAAACCAATTCTTCAGTAGCTTCTTCTATAACTTTCCTTTTTCCATCTTTACGATTGGCTGCTGTTTTATCTTTAAAGATAGCAAAATAGCTTTTTAAATACGAAACATCAAACTTTACATTTTGGAATATGTTATTCATTTTTTATTGATGCTATTTCTGATTTTTTGAATGAAGGAACGATGCACCGCTACTAATAATTAGTCGGGTGCATCGCGCTATGTAAAATATCAGCATCTCTGATATAGAGATACTTGTTATGGCTGAAATCTAGCTAAATCTGGAAAAGGGAAGAAAAGAGGAATTAATCTCTAAATTATTAATATCATATAAAGAGTTTGTAGAATAAAAAAATAATTTTAAAAAGAATACATTTGTGCAAATTTTTGGTGAATCTTTAAATATGCAATATAATTTTCTTCTTAAGCAAATAAAAATTATATCATATTTTTTATTCAAATTTATATTATGATTAATTTATGATAGCCATATAGCCATATAAATAATGCAATGTGGAGATTGATATATAACATCTCTCGGCGATTACCAAGAAAACTCGACTCTTCAGAATTTATGTGCGGAAATTAATGGGACAAACCATTACTCCCTTCAATTACTATTTCAGCCAACTTGCTTACAACAAGCGTAACTGCGTGTTTTCTTCTTCTGTAGAAGTTTTATCTTCCGAACCATTTTGATTATCCAAGAAATCTAACAAGTCTTCATCATCACCTAGTAAACTTTGTGCTGCTTGCATCATTGAATCAGCGATATCTTGAAGGTCTTCGCGGTTATTTAAGTAGGTTTTTAATGCTTCCATAGGGTCAATACTGCTACTAGCACTCAACTCCGGAACCCTGGGACGAGCTAACTGACTGACCAATTCCGGATGAATAGTATAAGTATGGGCTGTGCTTAATATTTCCTGCAACGAAGAGTTGTCAATTAAATCTAGCTGTTCCGAACGCAGCTTGTATACTAATCTGACAACAGCATCTTGAATATCATTTTTAGCTACAGATTTGGCTATCTTATCTAAAGGGTCTTCGGTTTTTGACACATCAACTTCAATGGTGCGGAAAACGCGAACATCTAGGGGACAAAATTCCCATGTAGCGCTACCAGACTCAACTTCAACCATTACATAGCCTTTATCTTCCTTCTCTTCACTAAAATCAACCCGCTCAATGCTTCCGGGATATATTACCGGGGGTCTGTTCGACTTATTCAAATTTTGATGACGATGCACATGTCCTAAAGCGACATAATCAAAGCAGGGACGTGTCAGCAGAGATAAAGGAAGAGTGAAACCTTTTCCTACTGCTAAAAAACGTTCCGCTCCCAAGTTTGCATTATCAGCCATTAAATGAGCTAAAAGAACAATTGGTATATCTGGGTCAAGACGACGGATTTCCCCTTCCAATACAACCTGTAAACGTTCGGTCAATAATTCGTTAATTTCTCCAAGAGATAAACCTTGGGTTTCTTGACGAGTCATCAAAGCAGAACGAGTTAACCAAGGTAAAGTAATTACCTGCACTTCACCGCTACGAGTTTGAATATTATGGGTATCCAAAGTATCCCCAACAATAACCCCAGGTACACCCAAAGTACGGTAAATACACAAACTAGCTCCACCTTGACCTTGAGAATGCTGGTCATGATTCCCCACAAGTAATACAGTAGGGATTTGAGCATCTACCAAACGACGAAACTGACTCGCAAACGCTTGCTGTACGTAGGGTGGAGGAGTAGCATCCGGGAAAGCATCACCACCAAATAACACCAAATCTACCTGTTCTTCGATAGCACGGTCAATACATATAGATAAAGTACCCACAAAATCTTCTAATCGGGTATTTAAACCAGTCTCCGGATTGATACGTCCGTGGGTAAAACCACTTCCCATGTGGATATCGGAAAGATGTAGGATTTTAATCATAAAAGGTTGGTTAGTTGATAGTTGTTAGTTGTTAGTTGATATAGGAATCCGGTTTGATTTTTGTTAGCGTAGCGTGTCCGATAGGACATATGAAATTAAGTATTTGTAGGGTGTG
>JBCBHT010000103.1:0-22084 GCA_038525335.1 Cyanobacteria bacterium J06621_15
CCTTACTCGCGGCACAACTCGGCTTTAGTAACGCTAACGCTGTCGTATGTCCTATCGGACACGCTGCGCTAACACAATCACACAAATAATTTTCCATACCCAATTATCTTAAATCAATCAAATTTACCAATCCAAACTCCTCTAAGAATGTCATTATATATAGGTAAGCAAGTACTGGAGATAAGAAAACGGTTTACGCACGTCCTTTAGCACGATTAATTGAGCAGTTGCAACGCTTACCCGGTGTTGGACCTAAAACTGCTCAAAGATTAGCATTGCACATCTTAAAACGACCTGAAGCTGAAATTGAAGCTTTGGCACAGGCTTTAATGGATGCTAAAAAACGGGTAGGCTTGTGTAGAGAATGCTTTCATTTATCTTCCGAACCCGTTTGTGAAATCTGTCGTAATCCGAAGCGGGACAACGAAACTATATGTGTAGTTGCTGATTCTCGGGATGTAATTGCTTTGGAAAAAACCAGAGAATATAAAGGTAAATATCATGTTTTGGGAGGAGTAATTTCTCCCATAGAAGGTATAGGACCCGAACAACTAAATATTCAGCCTTTAGTAAGACGGATAAGTAAACGCAAACCCAAAGAAGTTATTTTAGCTATTAGTCCCAGTGTAGAAGGAGAAACCACTACGCTATATGTCGGTCAATTAATTAAACCATTCACTAAAGTAACAAGAATTGCCTTTGGTTTACCTGTTGGTGGCGATTTAGAATATGCTGATGAAGTAACCTTGGCAAGAGCTTTAGAAGGTCGGCGGGAATTGGATTAATTATTGAATTGGGAATCGGGCATTGGGAATTGAGCATTGGGCATTGGGCATAGGAAAATAAGATAATATTTAAGTAGAATTTATTACTTCTAATTATTAACTCTTAACTCCTAACTCCTCACTCCTAACTTTAATCCGAAATCCCATCACTTCTAACTCGTAACTTTGGCTATAACTTGATTTGTAGCAAGGGATGATATTTTCTGCAAATCTTTCATCAGCTGTAAAGGATTTTTCTGGTCAATAGAAAATTGTTGGCTTTGTACGAGGAGATATTCTAGAAAAGTGCTAGCAGTAATCGAAAGCTGTTTTTTTCTAGGATATACTACGTGCCATTGTCGATACAAAGGAAAACCTTCAACATCTAATATTGCCAGTTTATCGATTACCTCTGTTGAATTTAAGGTATGAAGAGATAAAGCTGAAATTCCCAAACCGTCAGATACTGCTTGCTGGATAGCTTCGTTACTCCCAAGCTCCAAATTTATCGGTACCGATATTTTATTTTGAGCAAAAAATTGCTGTACTACTTTACGAGTCCCAGAACCTTGCTCTCGCATGATGAAAGGTTCGTTGGTTAAATATTTCAATGGGACGTTATGTTTATTAGCAAGAGGATGGTCGGATGGAGCAACCAGTACTATCGGGTTGTCCAAAAAAGCTCGTGTTTCCATATCTTCTCTTTCTGGAGGACAACTAAGAATATACAGGTCATCAAGATTCTCATTTAATCGGGACAATAAGACATTGTGATTGGTTATTTCCAGAGAAACGCTCACACCAGGATAAAGCTGGCAAAATGGTTTGAGCAGCTTAGGAATAAAATATTTAGTGGTGGTAACTGCTGCTAATCGCAGTCTCCCCTGCTTCATTCCTTTCAAATCAACAATGGTAGTTTCAAGTCTGTCCAAACATTTGAAAATTTCCTTACAAGTACTTAAAACCTCTCTTCCTGCTTCGGTTAAATAAATACGCTTTCCAACATACTCAAATAGAGGTACACCTACAGCTTGTGTAAGATGCTTCACCTGCATTGATACAGTGGGTTGAGTTACAAACAATTCTTCTGCTGCACGAGTAAAGCTAGAGTGTCTAGCAGCAGCTTCAAATACTTGCAATTGGTCTAAAGTAATAGACTTCAACAGAGTGTCTTTTTGTCTGACATCCCCTAGATAACTTTTCATAAAAATTATTTAGTATTAGTAGCTATTTAACAGCGATACTTTTCAATTTGCTTTAATACGGGTTTTATTCCCCACATATATAGAATTCGTGACTTAAGCAACATTTCCATTGCTTTAATTCAATATACATTACTTTAACAACATTTACGTTGCTAAAGTTTAATTAACTTAATATTTTCTGTAGTTAATACTCTTGTACGGTTATGACTGCTTATTATTTCTATGTTGATAAGTTAAACAAATGGTATGTATTGATTTTTTACAATCCATGCCTAATATAAATTAAGAGCCAATTTTTCCTAATGAATAGATTAAACAAATGATATGCATTGATTTTTATTAATCTACTTATAATGTGAATCAAAATCAATCTTTTCTATCATGAATGGTTTTAAAGCTTACTTGAATATAGGCTTTTAAATAATTTTTATGATTATTTTTATTGTTGTTTTTATTATTATTTATAGGAATCATATTTGATTTTTGTTCGCGTTACTCTAAAGAGTTGTGCCGCGAGTAAGGCTTGCGTCGCTCGGAGAGCGATACACGCTCTGCGTGAAGCTCAGCGTGTCCGGAGGACATAAAACTCTCAGTAAATTTTCTGTTCCCTGTTCAAACCGGATTCATATATTTATGTAGGTAAAATAAAGTTAAATATTCAAAAGTTTGATTTATTAACTTTTAGTTCTAGGACTGCTAATAAAAATTTCTCTTTCTATCTTTGCTTTTCTCTTCTTACTGCTCTGATTGATAATGATAATTTTCTAACGAGCAACTATTAGTTGAGTACCATAGCATTCCTAAATCATTTGTGAGATTTTAGAAACCCGGTTTTTTCAAAAAACCGGGTTTCTGGCACCTACCTTTCTCACGACTCATCTAGGATTGCTATAGAAAAAAATTGCTGCCTTCATATTACGTAACTACAATCTATCCACTGTGATTTTTGTAGCATCAATTTTAATTATCTAACTTTGATGACATAGAAAATTATTTCTCAAAATATATTTTTCTAACTATCTTCAACAAGAATTTAGAAAAAATATAAAAATGGTTATTGCTAGAAAACTAGTGTTTTACAACGCTGTAATATCCTTAAACCTTTATATTGCAATAATTTACGGTGCTGTAAATTGTCGCGCTTTAGAGATAGCTCAAAAATAATGTCAAGTAAATCCAAGTGATATAAGCACGTTGGGCATAGCGGCAAGTTATAATTTTTTTGCGGATAACCATAAAAAAATTAATTATGAGTAACCCCCTTGTACAGGCATTTTTCGTAGGTAGAGCAGCCGCTGAAGTCATTAATGAGCGTATGGAAAGCGCTTTTACCGATGCTTTAAGCGAACTTGGTAAATTAGATGCCGAACTTAAAGAGAACATGCGCTCGTTCACAACTGAAGTCATGGAACGAGCAGAACGTTCTGCTTCATCATATGGTGCTGAAAGCGGAACTTATACCACTCCCACTACTGGGTCTGGAGAAACCAGTTCGGAACCTCTTGATTTACAAGCAATGATTGACGAACTACGGGCAGAAATTGCTGTATTGCGTACTGAATTGCAACGTCATCGTAGCGGTTCCGTTTAAAACCTAAGAGAAAGAAAGAGAAAGAATCGATTTTTTGATAATAAAAGGAAATATAAAGGGGTATTTCCGTTGATAAAGATGCCGAGTGCTAGGAGATTTGCATCTCTTAGTTTTTGCTCGGTTGAACATCAACGGCTTTGCAAAGGCTATGGAAAAGGGTTATTCAGATAACGCATACCGTTGGAACCGCAAAAATTATTCTAGCAGGCGACGCTTTGTTGACATTTGGTCATTCGTCCTGACTTTGTTGTTGAGGCTTTGGCTGTACAACAAGTCCTGGAGCTACCGTGGGGGAGCCACTGAAACCAAAAAGGCTGCAAGACGAAAATGGCAAGCAATTTGGATTCGTAATACCCTGCTAGATTTAGGACCTACTTTCATTAAAGTAGGTCAGTTATTTTCTACTCGTGCCGATATATTCCCTACTGAATATGTTGAAGAATTAACTAAACTCCAAGATAAAGTACCAGCTTTTAGTTACGAGCAAGTAGAAGAAATTATTGAGTACGAACTTGGAAAAAAAATTCCCGAGCTATTCGCAAGTTTTGAACCAATTCCTTTGGCTGCTGCTAGTTTGGGACAAGTTCATAAAGCCGTGCTGCACTCTGGGGAAGCGGTTGTAGTTAAAATACAGCGTCCGGGATTAAAACAACTTTTTGAAATTGATTTAAAAATTCTTAAAGGTATTACAAGATACTTTCAGAGTCATCCGAAATGGGGAAGAGGACGAGATTGGGTTGGCATCTACGAAGAATGTTGTCGCATTCTTTGGGAAGAAATTGATTATCTCAACGAAGGTCGTAATGCCGATACTTTCCGTCGTAATTTCCGCGCTCAAGAATGGGTCAAAGTTCCACGGGTTTACTGGCGCTATGCTTCACCAAGAGTCTTGACGTTAGAATATGTTCCTGGTATTAAAATTAGTCAGTATGAAGCTTTAGAAGCCGCAGGTTTGGATAGAAAGGTTCTTGCTCGTCAAGGAGCCGAAGCTTACCTGCATCAATTGCTTAATAATGGATTTTTTCATGCTGACCCCCATCCAGGTAACATTGCCGTTAGTCCAGATGGTGCGTTAATATTTTATGACTTTGGCATGATGGGACGAATCCAGTCCAACGTGCGCGAAGGATTAATGGATACGCTTTTTGGCGTTGCTTCTAAAGATGGCGAGCGAGTTGTTAATTCGTTAGTCAGTTTGGGAGCATTAGCTCCAAGCGATGACATGGGACCAGTGCGACGTTCGGTTCAGTATATGCTGGATCATTTTATGGACAAGCCCTTTGAGAAACAGTCTGTAGCAAGTATCAGCGAAGACTTGTATGAAATAGCTTACGACCAGCCGTTTAGATTTCCGGCTACTTTCACTTTCGTGATGAGAGCTTTTTCTACTCTTGAAGGAGTTGGTAAGGGGTTAGATCCAGAATTTAGCTTTATGGAAGTCGCTAAACCATACGCAATGCAGCTTATGAGTGATATGAATGGTTCGGAAGGGAACAGTATAATTAACGAACTGAGTCGTCAAGCAGTTCAGGTTAGTACTAGTGCATTTGGTCTACCACGTAGATTAGAAGATACACTAGAAAAGCTTGAACGGGGAGATGTGCGAGTGCGCGTGCGGTCTATTGAAACAGAGCGTTTGCTGCGGAGACAAACAAATATTCAGCTAGGAGGAATTTATGCACTGATTATCAGTGGATTTACCCTTTCAGCTACCATTTTGTTGGTTCAAAATTATGTATGGTTCGCAGTCTTTGCGGGTTTAGTCGCAGCAACTGTATCGTGGCTGCTGATTAGATTGCTTTTGCGCCTCGACCGTTACGACCGTATGTATTAGTTTAAATATAAAACTATATGAAACTTAAATTCACGGGTTTTAGCGATCCGGGACTTATTCGTTCTAATAATCAGGATGCTTTTTACATTGACCCAGAAGGTCGATTTTTTATTGTAGCTGATGGCATGGGTGGTCATGCTGGAGGTGAAGAAGCAAGTCGGATTGCTTCAATGCAAATTCAAAAGTACCTGATCTCAAATTGGGACAGTTCTAAGTCTTCGGACGAATTATTACAGTCCGCTTTGTGGGAAGCTAACGAAGCTATTCTTCAAGATCAACAAGAACATGCAGAACGAGCGGACATGGGAACTACTGTTGTTGCAGTTGTATTCCGTCCCGGTGAATCTCCTTATGTAGCTCACATTGGCGATTCGCGTTTATACCGTTTCCGCTCTTCTTTGTTAGAGTTAATCACTGAAGACCATACTTGGGTTGCTCGTGCTTTAAAAATGGGCGATATCACTATAGAAGAAGCCAGAAATCACCCTTTCCGTCATGTTTTATCTCGTTGTCTCGGACGTGATGATTTACATGAAGTTGACGTACAACCTCTCGATGTAAAATCAGGTGACCGTCTCTTACTATGTAGTGATGGCTTGACAGAAGAGCTTGCAGACGAAAAAATAGCTTACTATCTTCAAGAAAGTACTGCACTAGAAACAACTGCTCTCTCCTTAATAGAAGGAGCTAAGGAGCAGGGTGGACACGATAATATTACTGTGGTCATTGCTGAACTTGAAGAATAGTTTTTATCGATAAACATATTCTTGACAATTATGGGAATGACCGCGAATAACATATTTTTGTTGTAAGACGCTGTAACGGGAACCCATTAAAAGCTATTAATGGGAATCCTGTGAAGCTTTTTCTAATATCGTGCAACAACAGTATATTCTGACAATTACATCAACTGTGAATCATTTTTATTTTTAAATAAATTTATCTTATAAAAATACTCGGTTTGCGATAACTACAGAGGTTTTCGAGCTTAAAAAGCACAAATTTAACCTGAGTGCGGGATATTTTTTTCGTTGCTGAAAAGTTTTAAAACCTAAGTTCTTCTTTTTTCTCCTTCTTCGTAGATTCATAGCTCGCAGCATGTAATCTATAGTACATTTTTTCGATTATTTCACGCTGAGAGTAAAAATACTCATCAATTTGTTCAGCCTGAGCATTTTTTCTATCTACAACTTGATACAAATAACTTAACCTCCGAAAAATATTTCGGGGGTTAAATTTCATATTTGCTAAATTGACAACTTGCGCCTTACAAGGTAAGGGGAATATAATTCACCCTTAATTGCTCTATATTTTTTGAGGCTACCCAGAAATCTTGCTTTTACTGAAGACCATTCTTCTTCTAAAGCTGATGAATTCGCTAGTTTACCCGAGTAAAGCTGCTCAAGTAAATTAAAAGGCTCAAAGAAGTAACCGAAATATAGCTCTTACAACTTGGGGTTTATATCATTCGGAAGAGACGCAAGACATGTAAAAGCAGAAAATAGACAATATGACTGTGGGCAATAAGTCAAACAATTGTTATCTTTCTTTATACAGGGGTAACAATTGCAAGAAGAATATACTGTCTACTCAGGTCTTATTAATTCTGTAGTAAACAATACAGTTTTATTCGCTGTCTTTTTTATTCTTTAATTATTGGAGTCTGAAAAATGAACCAACCAATCGAACTTTCCTTGGAGCAGCAATTTAGTATTCGCTCCTTCGCTAGCCAAGTTCAAGGCATGAGCCACGAACAAGCTCAGGATTTCTTAGTCAAGCTTTACGAGCAAATGGTTGTTAGAGAGGCTACTTACCAGGAGCTTCTCAAGCACCAATGGGGCTTAGATTCAGGCAATAACTGGGCGTAGATTATGTAAATTCAAAGTAGGCGACCTCCTTCTCTTGCTAGGTTCCTTATAGACGGAAAAAAGCTGGGGATGCCGGGGTGTCAACTAAAAACCATGGTCAACAATCAGACGTATTTTCTAAATTATCATCAGTTGCTTTTAACCCAGATAATTTAGGTTGTATTTACATGCCCATCTAATCGATTTTGTTAAAACACCGTAAAAATATGCTGACTACTTGACTTCAAGTAATAGCCAGTTAAACTCATGAATTAAATTTATGATAACTAGCTTACATTATACAGGAAGTCAGTCCAAAATTCTGGAACGACCAGCTCTTAATAGAGTTATCTATATATTTTTATAACTGTATTTTAAGTCTTTTCACGCAGTTTCGTAAATAAACTTAATATTTATTGATTAGGTACCACAGTTTGTGTTTACATTCTGTGGTGTTTGCTTAAGCTGAAAGGTCGAAAGGAGAATCTGTATTAATCCCTTGTAGTTTTGCTAATATTTGCGGTTTAATCTTCTGAAATTCACCTTTAAGTAAGTTTTTGCTGAATTGTGCCTTAGCAGAAGACGGTAAAGTGTGGCTCATATTTACCCAATCAAGGAGTCGCTGACGTTGGGCAGGTGCAATGCTCGACATTAGTATATGACTGCATTTAGAAGGCGTTTCTCTTCCAAAAAATACTAGACGATAATAACCAGTTTTACCTAAAAGAGTGGCAATATCTTTACCCGTGCTAGTTTTCAGGTCGAGATAATGAGGTAGCCATTTCGCACCGAATTTACGATGGTAAATAACCGTAATCCACAATAGCATCGGATGGGGCGCGGTTATAAACAGAAATTGATTGTAGCGAGTACAAACTAAACGCTTCTGAATTTCGATTTGGGGAAGCATTATCCACAAAGCAGGTGTGAAATTACCATTTACCTGAACATTTTGAGGAAAAACTATATCAGCAATGGGTTTATCTTTAGGCCAAACAGCTTGTTTAAAAATTTCTTCATTACTAGCTGATGTACTAACATCGGGCTTATTTTCTTGAGTAAAATCAGTTTTAACAGTAGGAGCAAGAAGCTCATCTTTAATTCTATCTTCGTCTCTAATAACAATCTCAGTATCAACATTGACAAGAGCTTGAGATTTTTTATGTAGTTCTTCTATAGACGATAATTCCTTAAGAATTTCGTTGATGCTTTGGGGACGCTCATTTGGTTTTTTTGCCAAACACTTCATTACCAAATTTTCTACCTCTAAAGGCAATTGTAAACTTGGGTTAGCCTCAGAAAAAAGACGCGGTGGCTTGTAATGATGTACTTTGTACCATCCTCCAAAAGATGGGTTTTCCGGTATTAAAGGCATCTTACCCGTCAGCATCTCAAACATCATTACCCCAAGGCTGTAAATATCCGAGCGATTATCAAGTTCTTTTCCTTCCATTTGTTCGGGAGAAGAATAAGCTAAAGTACCCAGATAATAATTAGTTTGTTGAGTATCTGAGAGTAGTAATTTCGCAATCCCAAAATCGAGAACTTTTACTAGCTCTCCAAAGCTAGCATCATGAATAGCCAGCATATTACTTGGCTTGATATCGCGGTGAATAATTGGGCAAACCTTACCATCAACGACGATACCGTCATGAGCGCATTGTAAACCTGAAGATATTTGACGTGCGAGACTTATGAATCTGAGTAAAGACGGTTTTTCATCGCGGATGATTTGGCTAAGGCTTTTACCTTGCAAATACTCCATTACATAAAACGGAGTAGATTTTTCGTCTACACCGTAGTCCATTACTCGAACAATATTGATGCTTTTCTGACCCAATAAAGCACAAGTTTTGGCTTCTCGCTCAAAACGTTCCCTCAATCGCATTTTTTTATTTTGGACTGAGAGGGCTAGAAACTTAACCGCTACGGGAACCCCTCCCAACAAAACATCCTTAGCACGATAAACTCGACCCATCGCTCCAGTACCAATTATTTCCTGAAGCCGGTAGCGTTTGCCGAGTAAGCGACCAACGTTGGGGTCTGACATAAAAACTCCAATTTACAATGATATTAATTAAATAAACCAGCTGTTGAGACGTTAGACGACTGTTAAATACAGCTTGATATAGCGCTATGCGAAGGTCAAAGGTTAAAGGTTAAAAGTCAAAGGTTCAATAATCATAGGTTTTATCCTTTATTAATGTCCTAATCTAATCACATAGCACTATAAGTAAAATGCAATACAAGCAAAGTTTATAAAACTGGGACAAGCAGGAATGCCTACCCCGTAAAAATGTACTCTAATCGAACTAAAGTCTTTACGTCTCAATACAGCTACATAAAGAATTTAAAAATTAAAATTTTATCTAAAACAGAAAATGGTAGATGTACACAGAAAAAATGTACGATTGCTAACTTCATCTCAATTTTATAATGCCCAGAATTTAATCAAAAATTTAACTCCTCACGAAAAAAAATATCGTTAGGAGCAAGAAATCGGTAAAGAAAGTTAGAAATTTAGAGTTAAAAGTTAAGAGTTCGGAGTTTGGAGTTTGGAGGAAGACGGAAAATTTCTTACCTTGAATGAGAGGAAATAAAATAATAGGTAAGACTCCTAACTCCTTACTGTTTACTGTATGTCCCTCCAGGACACCAGAACCGCTAACACTGGCAACTGTTAACTGACCTGTCGTTCTACATTCGCTTCCATGGTACTAATTAGAAAATGACCTGCCATGATTCCACTAGTAAGATTATAAGTGTTATCCGACACGCGATGTAAAGTTTCAAATCCACTGCGACGTTGGCGATCGCCTAAAACCCAATAACGCTGAACTATTGTCCCAGGACCAATCCAGCCTTCTCCTTCTACCTGCCCTAATATATTATGCTGTAGTAAAAAAGTATACTGACGTTCTCCATCATCCAAACGTCCTTTGTACTGCAAAGCAATTTCAGGATGTGGGGATGAAGGAAAAATAAGTTTTGTCACCATAGTGAACCAGTTATCTCGATTCCAAGCAACCAAAGTCATACCTTTAACGCTGATTGGCATACCATTACGTTCCAACCAATTTCCTTGTAATGTCCAGCGTCCCGGTTCGAGTAAAAAAGTATGAGCCACCTGTGGATAATTCCCGTGTTTTTGCAGTATCGCGGAGCTAGTCCAGTATAGCCCACCTCCAGTTAACAGTGAGTAGTTAGGAGTTAAGAGTAAGGAGTTAAGAGTTAGGAGTTAAGAATTAAAATACTTTCTATTCCCTCTTCCCCCTCTTCCCCCTCTCCCTTCTCTCACCCCCAAACATTTCCTAACAGCACTTCTTTGGTAGCTCCAGTTGCGGCAGGTAGGTTTCCGGGGGAATCTGTGTGTCTCCAATAGGCTAGAACTGCGAAAGCTATGGCTTCTTTAAAGTCGGCGCTTAGGTTGACTTCATCTGTGGTGGAAACAGGTATTGATGGTAATTGTTTTTGTATACGATGTTTGAGATAAAGATTACGACTTCCACCACCACATAGAAGTACTCGATGTGGCATTTGTGGTAAAAAATTACGGTAGCTATGAGCTATTGAAACTGCCGTTAGCTCTGTAAGAGTTGCTAAGAAATCCGCTGGACTTAGTTGAAAACCTTCAGAATCTTTTAAGCATTGATGCAAATAATCAACTCCAAATAGCTCTCTACCTGTAGATTTTGGTGGTGGTAGTTGAAAATAGTCTTGATTGACCCATTTTTCCACTAATTCTAAACAAGGAGTACCGCTGGCAGCCCAGTTTCCGTCTTCGTCGTAGGTTTTTGCTCTATCAGTTAAATGTTCAACAGCTAAATCTAACAGGCTATTTCCGGGACCTGTATCCCAACCGCGAATCTTTGAGAGCCAATCCCCTTCCCGAGCAGGAATATAAGTAACATTGCCAATTCCACCAATATTTTGGATACAGCGAAACTCAGAAGCATGACTGAGTAAGGCTGCATCTACACGAGGTACCAAAGGGGCACCTTGACCGCTAACTGCAATATCAGCAGCGCGGAAATTATTTATGGTAGTGATACCTGTTAAATAGTTAATTACTGTACCGCGACCAATTTGTAAGCTGTAACCAAATTTACCCTCGCCAAATTTCCCCGTTAGAGGTCGGTGATAAACTGTTTGACCGTGAGAACCAATTAAAGTCGCACTTTGATGACCTATTTGAACATTAATCGCAGCTTCAGCAAAAGCTCTAGCAATAGCATCATCTAACTCGGCTAAATCAAGCATTGATATAGCTTTACCAGCACAAACTTCTAAAATACGTTCTCTTATTTCTGTAGGATAAGGATATGTTTCACCAGCTATTAATTCTGCTTTAATATCTAAACCCGTACCAGAAATATCAACTAAAGCAGCATCTATACCATCTACTGACGTACCACTCATTAAACCAATTACACGAGCCATAGAATTTTAGATTTTAGATTTTAGATTCGGAAATAAAACCCATCCGTTGCCAAACCCATCCCTCACTAAACCCATCCGTTGCTGACTCTACCTCACCTACGATTAATTTCTTGGAGGTCGAGAGCGTAATTCAATTTCAAGACATTTACTCTAGGTTCGCCAAATATATTTAGAAATCTCCCTTCGGTATATTTGAAAATAAAAGGGTAAATTTGGTCGCGTCGTAATTCACGAGCGCTAGCAACTCTTTCTGACTGCTTTTCAGCAGACTCTAGTGTAATATGGGGGTCTAGACCAGAACCAGAAGTATAAATTAAATCGGGAGTTGGTTCTACACTTTCTTCTTGGAGTTCGTTAACTGTTTCTGAAATTCGCTTTAGTAATTCGGGGTTACTGGGAGCAAGATTGCTAGAACCAGATATTCCTGTAGGTTTAGCTCTTTTACCTTGACTGTATAGCACGCTACTTGGTCTGCTATGAAAATATTCGTCAGATGTGAAAGTTTGACCTATTAAAGCAGAACCAATTGGCTCGCTATTTAAATCAAGGATTATACTGCCTTTAGCTTGATATTGGAACAAAGGAATCTGAGCAATTAAAAGTATAAATAATGGATAGATAATCGCAGTAAGTAACCATAAAATCAAGCTAACGCGAATTGCTCTAACAATCGCTCGAATTTTTAACACCATCGGATTTTAGATTTTAGATTTTGGATTTTGGATTAAAGGAGTTAGGAGTTGAGAGTTGGGAATTAGGAACTGAGAATTATAAATTCAAAATTGTTCACTGTATGTCCCTCCGGGACACGCTCCGCTAACACTGATAACTGTTCACTGATAACTGTTCACTGATAGCTGTTAAGCTAAAACTGTTAAAGAAATTATCAGGTCAATCAATTTAATTACAATAAACGGAGTAATTAAACCTGCTAAGCCGTAAATTAGAAAATTGCGTTGCAGAAGCTGGTTAGGTGCTATTGGTGTAAACGGTACACCTCGCAAAGCTAAAGGTGTCAATGCTGGAATTATTAATGCGTTGTAAACTAATACTGAAAGCACGGCTGAATTAGTGCTTGTCAAGTTCATTAGGTTTAGTTTATTTAGGTTTGTAGAAGCAAATATGGCTGGAATAATTGCAAAGTATTTAGCAATATTGTTTGCAATTGAAAATGTAATTAAAGCACCACGAGTCATCAGTACTTGTTTTCCAATACCGATAATATCAATTAATTTAGTCGGGTCTGAGTCTAAATCGATGATGTTAGCAGCTTCCTTTGCTGCTTGAGTTCCATTATTCATGGCTACCGCAACATTTGCTTGAGCTAATGCTGCTGCATCGTTTGTACCATCTCCTGTCATCGCAACTAATTTACCTTCTGCTTGTTCTCTTTGAACTACAGCTATTTTTTGTTCGGGGGTTGCTTCAGCGATAAATTCTTTAACCCCGACTTCTCTGGCAATTACAGAAGTAGTTATATGATTGTCACCGGTAATCATGATAGTACGCACCCCGAGTCTTCGCAATTGCCCAAAGCGCTCGCGAATGCCCGGTTTGATATTATCTTTTAAATAAATAATTCCATAAATTTCGTTATTCATGGATACTGCTAATGGTGTACCTCCTTGTTGAGATACCATTTCGTAGGCTGAATTAAGTTCTACTGAAAAGCTTCCACCATATTGTTGAACAAAACTTTTTACAGCTTCTACAGCACCTTTACGAACCATTGAACCGTTGGGTAAATCAGTACCACCTATCCTGCTTCTAGCGCTAAATTTTATTGGTAAGGCTGCTTGATAATCGAAATCAATTCTTGCTCCCAATTTTTGTGCTAAACGAACTATTGATTTTCCTTCTGAGGTGTCATCAAATATACTTGCTGCTAGAGCTAAATAAGCTATCTCTTGCATTGTATGACCGTTAATAGGAATAAAACCATCTGCCAAACGGTTTCCTCGGGTTACGGTTCCGGTTTTATCAAGGATTAAAGTATTAACATCTCCACAAGCTTCTACTGCTCTAGCTGAAGTAGCAATTAAATTTAGCTGGGCAACGCGGTCCATTCCTCCTATAGTAGTAACACTGAGCAAGCTACCAAGGGTTGTAGGAATTAGTGCCACGAAAATAGAAATTATTATAGGTACGCTAATCGGAGTTTTGGCATAATACGCAAATACTGGAAAAGTTGCCACAACTGATAAAAATATCAAGCTAATTAATGCTAATAAAACTGTGAGAGTAGCTTCGTTAGGGGTTTTCTTACGTTCTCTTCTTTCTATGACGTAAATCATCCGATTGATAAATCCTTTGTCAGGATCAACCGTAATTCTGATTATTAATTCATCGGAAATAATACGACTACCGCCGGTAATATAACTAGCGATATTAGAACCAGCTTCTTTAAGTACTGGTGCAGACTCCCCAGTTATTGCTCCTTCATCAACGCTAGCAGCACCCATAATTACTTCCCCATCAGTGGGAACGATATCACCAGCTACCACATATACAGTATCGCCGCGCTGTAAACTCGTAGCAGGAACTTCAGAAACGGTACCGTCAGCCAAGAGTTTCTTAGCATTAATATCGGACTTTATCGAACGCAAAACGTCAGCTTGTGCTTTTCCACTACTTTGGGCAAAAGCTTCAGCAAAATTAGCCAACCAAATTGTTATAAATAAAACGGTGGTAACTGCACCGTTAAAAAGTTGTGTGTTCGAGTTTTCAGATGAGCCAAATAATGCTGGGAAAATAGTAGCTGCTAAGGTGATAAGACTACTTACCCAAACCACCAAGAATACAGGATTTTTGATGATATGCTTGGGATTAAATTTAGCAAAAGCGTCTTTTATTGCTCTACGATAAAGACCTTTTTTACTTGCTTTTACCTTTTTGCGTGAAGAACGAATTTCTTTAGGAGCAGAGGTAGCAAGTTTGGACTTGGAGGTGGTTGCGACTGGGTTCATAGGCATTTTGGGGAGTAGGGGGAGGAAGATGAGAGGGGGGAGAGAGGGGGGAGAGGGGGAAGAGGGGGTAGAAAATAATTTTAATTCTTAACTCCTAACTCTTAACTCCTCACTGTTAACTGTTTACTATGACTCTCTTGGAAATTTGCTCTTGGGGGAAACCACACCACTTGCTTCAAGCCGGGGAACCCGTCCAACGCAGTGGCTCCCCAAGACCGCAATTTCCGCTGTTCACTGTGCTGCTAATCTAAATCCTTCGGCTAAGGGACCGTTGATCAAGATGGGGAAGAAAATTAGAAAGGTAAAAAGAAAAATTACGATTGCTGTCAAACTAGTGAATAAAAGTGTGTCGGTTTTTAGGGTAGCAGGAATTACTGGTACTGGTTTTGTATGAGCCATTTTTTCTGCTAACAGCAAAATAGCGAATATACTAACGTAGCGTCCAAGCAACATGCTTACAGAAGTACTTAAGTTCCACCACAATGTATTGTCAGACAAACCTTCAAAGCCGGAACCATTATTGGCACTAGCCGAAATATATTCGTAAACTACTTGGGAAATACCATGAAAACCTGGGTTGCTGATTCCGGATAAAGATATCGGATAAGCTAAAGCAATACTACTAGGAATTAATGCAGCTATAGGGTGGATCAGCACTATCACGCTAGCTAAGACAATTGAGCTTTTTGTGATTTTACGTCCGAAAAATTCTGGAGTGCGACCTATCATTAATCCCGCCCAAAATGCTGTTAAATATTGATAAATCAATAAGTACACTATTCCTGTTCCTATTCCTCCCCAAATTACTTGTAAAAACATATTTAGTAATGTGGAAAAACCTCCCGAAGGCATTAAGGAATCGTGCATTCCGTTAACCGCACCATTCATGGTTGCGGTAGTTATGACTGACCATAGCGCAGTTTGTGCCCAGCCAAATCTAACTTCTTTACCTTCTAAATTAGCTTGTTGCTCTAATCCTAAATTAGAATTTACCAGAGGATTGCCTTGGTATTCTCCAGCTGCAGTTACCCAAACTAAAACCAGAAAGAAGATAGACACCATCCAAAACAGCCGCCAAGCTTGCTTCATATTATTGGAAAATGCACCGTAAACGAATATCATCGCGACTGGAATAGACATCATCGCGATAATTCCAATTAAATTAGTCACAATATTGGGGTTTTCAAAGGGATGTGCTGAATTTGCACCAAAAAAGCCACCACCATTTGTACCCAAAAGCTTGATGATTTCAAAGGATGCTACCGGTCCAGTAGCAATATATTGAGTTCTACCTTCTAAAGTTTCTACTAATAGAGGCGCTGAAACCGTTTGCGGTACTCCTTGAGCTAAGAATACTATAGCTCCAATGATTGAAATTGGCAGCAATATACGGGTAATTCCCCTAATTAAATCTACGTAATAATTTCCTAAAGGTTTAGCGGTCAAACCGCGAATGAAAACAATACCTGCTGCTAAACCTGTGGCTGCTGACACAAACATTAGAAAGGTTAAACCAGCCATACTGCTAAAATGGCTAATAGTTTTTTCTCCTAAGTAATGCTGCTGCCCCGTATTAGTTAAAAATGAAATCGTGGTGTGTAGTGTTAAGTCCCATCTAGGGGCACCAAAATTATTCGGATTCCATGGCAAGTTCCTTTGAACAGTAATTACCAAATATACTAAAAGTCCAATAAATAAGTTGTTTTGCAGTAAAGAATAAGCGTATTCTCTACCTGTCATATTATTTTGAGGGTTTACGTCTGCTAACTTATAAATAAATTGTTCTAATGGGTTCATTACCTTATCGAGTAATGTTGTTTTACCCATGAATACATTAGCTATATATTTACCAAAATTTGGCGTAATAATTAACACTACAGCTAGGGTTAAACCTATCTGCAATAAACCTTGTACCATCTATTTTCTGCCCATATAAAGTTTGATAAACGATTACTAAGTCTTGCGTCAGTCTATTAATAGGAATACTAATTAGTTAATTGTAAAATAAATTACAAGCAATCAGAAAAATATTTTTTCCAAATTACTATTGTATCTATCACTATTAAATATTGACATATTCCAGATATTATGTGCTTGTGCTTTTATTAACCTGTTGCTTTTTAACAGTAATTTATTTGCACTATAACTAGTATCTGATAAACTTCTTTAAATAAAATTAAGATTTACTGCACCTTATATTTCTCTAAATGGACTCTGCATAGACATTTACATTAATAACTAAACCTATTCAAGATTTTGGATAAAATAATATACCTTAATATCCCTAGTATTGAACCACATTATTTTTGAGGGGTTACAATCACTTATTCGTAGGTTGGGTTGAACAGAGTGAAACCCAACATCCTAGTTGGGTTGCGCTTCGCTTAACCCAACCTAGAAAAAGACTTCAAAACTAAACCTATTCAAGATTTTGGATAAAATAATATACCTTAATATCCCTAGTTATGGAAATAATTTAGGATTTCAAAATAGCGAAATCAGTAATACATTTCCCAGAGTGGTAAACCAGCGAATTCCTGAATTTATTCATAAGGTTAATCTCAATTTCAAGACAAGTCCAAGATAAGTTCCAGATTAAAAAAATCAAGTGGAATGACTTTCACCGATATAACAGATATTAGCGGATGTTAGTGTATAATAAAAGACTATTGATTTAATTTTTACCAGAAAATAATCAATTTAAGAGCAATAGGGAATAGAAAAGCGAAAAATAATTAATTCGCAAAAATTATTTGTGCCAAGATGGAATAGAATACCTGGACAAAACTACTAGGACTATATAATTAGCCATCGTGTCGGAATATATCAATAGTAGAGATATAGAAGCTGTTCCCACAAGTAATAACGATATAGTTCAGTTAGAACAAGTCGAAGAACAGTTGCTAGATAGCGAAGAATTATTTCGTTTAGCTTTTGATGATGCAGCAATTGGTATGGCTTTAGTAGCTCCTGATGGAAAATGGTTAAAGGTTAATCGTGCTTTGTGTGAAATTGTTGGTTATTCTGAAACAGATTTGTTAGGGACAACTTTTCAAGAAATTACCCATCCCGATGATTTAGAAACAGATTTGAGCTACGTAAGTCAAGTGCTTGCAGGTGAAATTCGCACTTACCAAATGGAAAAGCGTTACTTTCACTCTAGCGGACATATTGTTTGGATTTTGCTTAGCGTTTCGTTGGTAAGGGACAAAAAAGAACAACCGCTGTACTTTATTGCTCAGATTCAAGACATTACTCCACGTAAGCAAGCTGAAGCTAGACTAAAAAGTTTAATTGTAGAATTAGAGCGTAGCAATCGTGATTTAGAAGAATTTGCTAGCGTTATTTCTCACGATTTAATTTCACCGTTACACAAAATCCAAATTATTTCGGAATATCTTAAAGAAGATTACAGCGACGTTTTAGACAAACAAGGGATTGACTACGTTAATCGTATCACTCAAGTTAGAAGTCGAATGCAATCTTTGATAGGGGATTTACTCAATTTTTCTCTTGTGACTACTCAAGGACAAATTTTTACGAAAGTTGATTTGGATAAAGTTGTTCGAGGGGTAATTTCAGATTTACAAGCTGATGGTTTTACAGATGTGTCTTTAGATATAGATGAATTACCTACTATTTCGGCTGACTCGGGTCAAATGTATCAACTGTTTCAAAATATTTTGAGTAACTCTTTTAAATACCGGAAACCGGAACTTAAATTATTTATCAAAATTTATCAATCTCAGAAAAGCCAAAATCAACCATCAAATAGCAAATGTGAAATAGTCATAGAAGATAACGGTATTGGCTTTGATGAAGCTTATGTCAAACAAATTTTTGAACCTTGTAAACGTTTACATCA
Source organism: Cyanobacteria bacterium J06621_15 (assembly GCA_038525335.1). GTDB lineage: Bacteria > Cyanobacteriota > Cyanobacteriia > Cyanobacteriales > Nostocaceae > Rivularia. The sequence continues at coordinate 18,513 of JBCBHT010000103.1, forward strand.
TTCCACCGAGTATGAAGGTACGGGTTTAGGTTTAGCAATTTGTCGGAGAATTGTTGAACGTCACGGAGGAAGCATTCGGGCTAAAAGTCAGCTTGGTGAAGGTGCTAAGTTTGTTATTACGTTACCGTTTTGAGAGTTAGGAGTTAGGAGTTAGGAGTTAGGAGTTAGGAGTTAGGAGTTAGGAGTTAGGAGTTATGAGTTAGCAGTTTGTTTTTTGCAATAAGAAGATTTATGACTTTTAACTTTTAAACTTTTAAATTTTACAATTAACTGCCAATATTTCCAGAACTATGTCTTTTGATAGTTGTAATTAAATATATAAATTAAAAAATCATCTTTTAACTCATACTTTAGATGTGTTCTGAAATTCTATTAGCTCTTAAAGTTGATAGAAGATGATATACAAATAGCTGGATTTGTAATAAATCGTCTATTGCCTACTGCGCTATCCTGTAGACTAATAAAGGTATTAGGTATTCCCTATTTCTAACATTTATAAAATTTAGAAGCCACTAGGATAAGGGTGAACAGCTAATATTTAACTGCATTTACGTACTTATTTATGGAATCATCGGAACAGTGAAAACTGATAATTCATACTTTTTAGGTAAATAGCCGATAATGATTTATGCTGAATCGTCGTTGCCAAATTCTTTTAGTTGAGGATGAACCGGAGGAAATAGAGTATTTCCGCAGACTGCTATCTAAAGCTAAGTCTTCTTCCTTTAAACAAGGTTTTGAGTTAATTGTTGCTCAATCCTTGAAAAAAGGTTTGCAACAATTATCGTCTAACGATATTGATGTTGTTTTCCTAGACTTAATGCTAAGCGATAGCCGAGGAATTCAAACCTTAGCAGAAATCTTGGAATTTGCTCCTACTTTACCAATTATCGTCTACACCGTTTTGAATGAAACTGCTGCTGTTAAAGTTTTGGAACTAGGTGCAATCGGATATTTACACAAAACAGAAATTGATACTAAATTACTAGTTTATGCTATTCGTTCGGCAATAGAACGACAGGAGCAGATAAATATTTTAAAGCAGCAGCAGAAACAACAACAACAAGTCGAATTTGAACAACTTGAAGCAATTGCAGCATTTAATACAAATAAAAATGTAAGTCTATCAGATTCAGTTTCTTTGCAACAAAGCAAACCGGATATTTTTGCCGAATTAGTACAAAACTATTGCGAAATTATGGATTTAGCTTTTGAAGAGAAAGCCTATAAAGTTGACCATAATACTTCTGATAAACTTGCTGCTTTGGCAAGACAGTTAGGATTTATGCAGGCTACATCCCGCGATGTAATCGAAATTCATACCACAGTTCTAAGAGAAAAAAATACTGGTGTTTCTCGAAAACATCAAGTTTATGCAAAAGAAGGACGTTTAATAATATTGGAGTTAATGGGTTATTTAACTGCTTATTATCGCAAATATTTTATAGGGTTGAATAAAATTAATCTTGATAAAATTAGCAATGATATAGAGGCATATTAAATCATATTAGCAAATTATAAAATACTTAAATAATAATGTTAAATCGTAATGTGTAAAAGTCGTTTGAATAGCAAACATGTACTGAAATTATATGTAACAGGAGATACAGCCCGGTCTGATAGAGCAATCTCTAATTTGAAAGAATTGTGTCAAGAAAATTTTCCTGATAATTATAAAATTCATATTATTGATGTTCTAAAACAACCCGATATTGCAGAAAAAGAAAAAATTATTGTTACACCAACTTTAATTAGAGAATTTCCTTTACCGCAAGTCAGAATCATTGGAGATTTATCTGATATAAACACAGTTTTAATAGGTCTGGGAATTAGCGCAAAAAAAACATGATATATTTATCGAGTAAATATAAGTGATAACTATCTAGTAAATATAAGTTATAACTTCGATAAATATCTAAAGTCATTTGTTTAATAAATATTATTGAAATGCCTCAAGAACAAGATGATTCTATTGAAAAATTAGAAACAGGAATTCCCGGTTTTGATTTAATTTCTGAAGGGGGATTGCCAATTGGACGTACTACGTTGGTAGTTGGTAGTGCAGGTTGTGGTAAAACAATATTCTCCTGTCAGTTTTTGATTGAAGGAATAAAGCGAGGAGAAGCTGGAGTTTACGTTACTTTTGAAGAATCTCCTAAAAATATTCGCAAAAATATGCGCGGTTTCGGTTGGGATATTACAAAGTGGGAAGAGAGCGGTAAATGGATATTTGTGGATGCTTCTCCTGAACCTGGTAAGAATCCTTATGTTAGTGGAGATTACGATTTAAGTCCTTTGCTGGCTAGAATTCAGTACGCTATTGATAGAGTAAAGGCTACTAGAGTTTCCATGGATTCTTTGGGAGCAATTTTTAGCTATATACCCGATAAATCTCAGATACGCGATGACTTATTTATAATTGTTTCAGCTTTGCGAAATGTTAACAGTACGGCGATTTTAACATCAGAACGCAATCAAGAATACGGTCCAATTAGTACTCACGGAGTGGAAGAATATGTAGCTGATAATGTAATTATTTTACGAAACGTACTAATTGAGGAAAAGCGTCGTCGTACTTTGGAAATTCTTAAATATCGTGGTAGTTCGCATCAGCAGGGAGAATTTCCATTTACAATTCTTCCTGACGAAGGATTTGTGACTATTCCTCTTTCAGCTATGGCTTTAGAGGATAGAGGTTCATCTACTCTCCGCATTTCTTCCGGTAATCAGGAACTTAATGAAATGTGTGGTGGTGGTTTCTATCGCGATTCAATTATTCTAGCTAGTGGTGCTACTGGTACTGGCAAAACTTTGCTCTCAACTCAGTTTATCTCTGCTGGAATCGAAAATGGCGACCGCTGCATTTATTTTGCGTTTGAAGAAAATCGTCATCAGCTGATGAGAAATGCTCGGGGGTGGGGTATGGACTTTGCTCAAGCTGAAGCAGAAGGAATGTTGAAAATTCTATTTCGGTATCCAGAATCAACGCGATTAGAAAATCATCTAATTAGAATGCAGGAAGTGATACAAGAATTTCAACCACAAAGAGTAGTAATTGATAGTTTGACAGCTTTAGAAAAAGTAGCCACGCTCAACGGGTTTCGAGAATTTATTGCTAGTTTGAATGCGACAATTAGGGGTCAGGGAATGACCGGACTTTACACTGCAACTGCTCCGACTTTATTAGGTGGTAGTTCGGTTACCGAATCTCACATCTCTACAAGTACTGATTCAATTATTCTACTGCGATACGTTGAAGTTTATGGCGAAATTAAAAGAGGTTTAGCCGTCATCAAAATGCGAGGTTCAACTCACGATAAGCAAATTCGTGAATTTACAATCGACAATCAAGGAATGCATATCGGTAATAGTTTCCGCAATGTGATTGGTATCTTATCAGGTAATCCAACTTATGTAGACCAAGATGAAATTAATCGGCTTAATGAGATGTTTTCAGATGAAGCTTAATATTAATTTTATAATTAGCTCTATAGCATAAACGATTATTTAGATAGATAAATAATTCTTAAGGTAGACAGCAATATGTGAATATCGTGGTAGAAATCTAAAGT
>JBCBHT010000104.1:0-22076 GCA_038525335.1 Cyanobacteria bacterium J06621_15
AAAGGAGAAAAAACAGCAATCCCAGCCCTATCTGGTATTACACCAATTATTCCTCCCGAAACTCCGCTTTTTGCAGGAATTCCGACTCGATAAGCCCATTCACCTGCATAGTTATACATTCCACAGGTGTGCATGACGCTCAAAATATCTCTGACGTAACAAGGTTTTACTGCTTGTTGATTCGTGATTGGATTAACACCTCGATTGGCTAAAGTTGCAGCCATCGTTGCTAAATCGTGACAGTTAACAACCAAAGCACACTGTTGAAAATACAGGTCTAAAATTTCTTCAATATTATTATCAATGATGCCAAAATTGAGCAGTAAATTTGCTAAAGCACGGTTACGATGTCCGGTAGCTCTTTCCGACATAAATACAGGAGCATCTATAAATACATCACGACCAATATACCGACGAAACATTGCTAATAATCGATTCAATTTATCAGTAGGATTCTTACCTTTAATTAAACCAGCAGTCGCAATTGCTCCAGCATTAACCATTGGGTTGTCGGGACGTTTAGAATTTTCATCCAAACGAATAACTGAATTGAAGGGGTCTCCGGTAGGTTCTACACCAATTTTTTCCAGCAATATTTGACGATTTCGGTCTTCTAAAGCCATTCCATACACAAAAACCTTGGATATAGATTGAATAGTAAAATGTTCTTGACAGTCTCCGACTTGAAAAACTTCTCCTTCTTTAGTCACTACGGAAATTGCAAACCAATCTGGATTCGCTTTAGTTAATTCCGGAATGTAGCTAGCTAAAGAACCATCATCCAGAACCCGATATTTTTCATAAAGATACTTGATAAATTCTGGCAAGTCAGACATTGTATATTATGCTTCATTTATTTGGCTGACTTTTATCTTGCCATAATATGAGGTCAAAGGTTAGAGGTTAAAGGTCAAAGGTGTTATTTCTGTTTAAAAATATTCGTAGGGTGTGTTACGGCACGAATAACTTATCCTGTAAAATTATAATTTAGCGTAGCCGTAACGCACCATTAATTTAATAGAGAACGAATTAATTTGATAATACTTACATTTTAAATAATTGTTTTCATGTTGATGGTACGTGACGCTAAAAACTTAATTTATAACTACATTAAAATTTTGTATTTTGTAGGGTGTGTTACGGCACTAATTACCTATCTTAATAAGCGGCAATTTAGCGCAGCCGTAACGCACCATTAATTTAATAGAGAACGAATTAATTTGATAATACCTACATTTTAAATAATTATTTTCAAGTTGATGGTGCGTGACGCTAATAATTTACTTTATAACTACGTTCAAATTTTTTTGATAGCGTCACAGCACCCTACAAATAATTATCAATTACTCACAATAAATTCAAATGGTTTTCCCGATTTTTTTGGTTCCCATCCTGCTTTTATTGCTTGGTTTATCCATGATGAAACTTCTACTGGTGTAACAGGCTTCATTTGAATTGAATTACAATCTTTAATCACTGGTCTATCAGCCATAATGATTAATTTTGAACCCGTTCCTTCAGCATGTTCAACTGCAACATTTAAGTAGTCAATGTAAGGTTGTCTTCTAATTAACCAAATGAAATTTTCTCCATCTACGGTTATTTTTCTTGAGCCTTTTTTTGGTATACCCATAATTATTATTCCTTTATTATTTTCTAGTAAAATTTCTCAGTTAATGTTGGGTTACGGTGCGAACCCAATTACTAATTATTAATCAAATTAATTTTTCGCACCTAACCCAACCTACCAACTATCAACTAACAACTATCAACTAACAACTAACCACTATCAACTAATTGCGATTAATTTGAATTAGTTCTGTCAAAATACTGTCCAAGCTTCCGTTAACTTGAATTTTTTCGATTTTCTCGGAAATTCTTTCTAGTACTTCTAATTCTTTCAATCTCAATGCTACGGGGTTATCTTCCATAACTCTTGCTGTATTCAACATACTCCGAGTTGCAGCGGTTTCTTCTCTCCGTCGTACTACATTTGCTTGAGCGGATTTTTCTGCTTCTACTACTTTGCTCAATATAGTCTTGATTTCTCCGGGAAGAATAATGTCTTTTACTCCCACAGAATCAATTTCTATTCCGTATTCTGCTGCTTTGGGACGAATATATTCTGCTATGCTGAGGTCGATTGCTCCTTTGTCTTCTAATATGTTGTCTAAATCTTTTTCACCCACAGCAGCACGTAGAGCATACTGTAATTCTTTGTACAGATAACCGATGAAGTCTGACAGTCCAACTTTTGCTCTCAATGCATCTAAAATACGGAATCCAGCGGTTAAGTTCAAACGCAGAGGTACTTTGTCTTTGGATAAGATATCTTGTCCGGAAACCTCCATATTCTGTAAGCGTAAATCAATGGTTTCGCTGCGGAATGTGCGTCCAAACATCCACCAAGCATGAATTCCAGATTCTAGTTGAGTTTGAAATTCTTGGTTTACGTATAGCAAACCAATGTGTTGAGCGGGTACTTGACAGACATGTAAGCAGCTACGACTCAGATTTACGGTTTCCGATAGACCTGCAACTAATTCTGCTACTTTATCTGGTGACAATTTAGCATTATTACTAATATCGATAATCTCGACATCAACACCCTGCCAAAATAGCTTGCGATTAGTGGGGGGTAATATCGCAATCACTCGACCTTGATACCTGACAATTGCAACCTGTTGAGTAACGGTTTGTACTACTTCGCAATAAGCTGCAACAAAGTCTGGATGTCTCTCAATCAAGACTTCTTCGAGAGGGAATTGAGGATTATGTAACAGACGATTCATTGCATAATACGTAATCTCTTTATCTATTGTCCAAAAAGCATATTCCCCTGGTTCGAGAGGACGAACAAAGTTATTTTGCACGTACAATAAACCAATTTCAAATTCTTTAACTAAGATTTTCTTGATTCCGCTAAAATTAAATCCCCGCAGTTGTCGTACAAATTCGCTGGGTAACTCTAAGCTTTCTTCTAAGTAAAAGATATGCGATTCTACTTCAATAAAACCGCGCCAAAATGCTCTTAGTTGATTTGGTAAAACTGTTATCCATCTTTGTCCCAATCGTACTAAAGCAGCTTGATTAAAGTTTGTACGTACTACTAAAAGATGTTCCTGTATTTCTTCAGCATTATCTCTTAATAACAATTCCAGGTTTTCGATATTGGCTTCAGGATTTTTCAAGTCAAAGGTTTCAACTCGCCAATATCTACCAAAATAAGTGTAGGTTCCAGAAGTTAGAATCTTCTTGAAATCGCTACGATTATACAAAATCCCGATTTCACCGGGTTTAATATAGAAGTTTTTCCACATAGGTATTTTTATAGATAGTTTGGGTAATTTAGGTAAACGCAATCGAGAGAAAATTCTGGATAGAAACATGTATAGGTAATCGGTAATAGGTTCTAATTAATTAAGTTGATTTAATTGCCGTTTATTTACCATAACTCCTATGTAATACACATACTACATTAAAAATCAAAACTCCGCAAATGTAAATGCGTATAGGTTCCGTTGCGGGCAAAAACGTCTCAGTAACTGGATTAAGAGAACCGTTGTCCAATCCCAGGGTACCCGAAGATAACCCAAAATTATCAAACAGCGCTCAAATATGGCGTTTGTAGTACCTTTCCAAGATTCTTGAAAGAACATTGGATGCAGCAAACAAAGGACATACTCGAGTTAAAGAGAGAGGTGATTGCTCTAGCTCCTTCACCATAGCTCCCGAACGCTACTAGGTAACGAACGGTTGCAAGCACTTACATTGCAGAGTTTGCATACTTACAAGAACGTGTTCTTGTAAGTATCCCAAAATTTAAGTAGCCTTGTCCCAAACAAGGTGTCCATAACCCAGGACGGAGGTGTTATTGTTGCCTAATGTAGGATTTCAACCTACTTGTATCGGCGATTCACCGATTGCTCATCAACTGAGCTAATTAGGCTGTTGAAATAGTTTTAAGAATTCGACGGTATACGCTCAAAGCATTGCTCGGCGCACCAGCAGGGTATACTGAACCCTTACTATAGCGAAGCTTTAGTACTACCTCGCTACAAATTTAACATAGGAAAAAAGCAAGTTGGTTTTGTTGGTGTTGTAGCGTTAGGGAGACGTAGCAGTGCTACGTCTCTACATGAGTTTTAGCTTCTAAATTAAAAACTCCGCAAATGCTTGTGCTGATATGGTTCCGTAGCGGACAAAGGTTTCTCGGTAACTGGATTAAGAAAACTATTTTCCAATATCAGACTACCCGGAGGTAATCTTTAATTATCCAACAATTCTCAAATACCAGGTTTGTTTCACTGTTCAGAATTTCGGTAGAAAAACTGAATTGAGTTAGCAAAGCTGATACTCAAGTAAAAGAAAAAACAATTGCTCTGGCTACTTCACCATAGCTCCCGAACATTACTAGGTAACGAACGGTTGCAAGCACTTGCATTGCGGAGTTTGCTTTCTAGGAAAGCGTTCCGATTACGCTCCCCTGTGTCGAATCGACCATCGGGAACCCTGTTTCCAGCAGGGAGCTTAGGAGCGTTATGTGCGGATTGGATTGTTGTCTACCGTGACAGGGTAGTGTCCTTTGACCTGGACGAGGTTTGACTAACTTTTCAGGTTAGTTGGTTGGTTGAAAGTACAGGAATCGAACCTGCTACCGATAGATTATGAGTCTACTGCTCTACCGATGAGCTAACTTCCGGGGCTTAATGTAGGAATCGAACCTACTACCTTTAGATCCTCGGTCTAACGCTCTACCAATGAGCTAATTAAGCGGTTGAGATAGTTTTCGAGTTGTTCGCGGTATACGTTACAAGCATTGCTTGACGCACCAGTCGGGTATACTGAACCCGAGCTATAGCGAAGCTTTACTACTATTACACTACATAGTGTAGCACATAAACCTCACCCCGTCCTACGGACACCTCTCTCCTTATTAAGGCTACCGTGTACACACAAGCACTATCTATCTAAGTTTGATATACTAGCCCCCTAAATCCCCTGCCCCCGTGACCCCCAAATTTGGGGGTACTGGGGGACTTTGAAAATTCTGTTCCCCCAATATTGGGGGTTAGGGGGCTTTTAGGTGAGGATGTGACTGAATTCGAGACTTCTGTGTACACCGTAGTCTTATTAAGGAGAAGGGAAGCAAAGAATAGAAGATGTCGTTTTTTCTTGATGACAGATAAGTTATAAATAATAGATGGTTTTTGAATTAAAGAATATGAAAATATCGCGTAAGCAGAGTTTAATTCCAATATTTGTATTAGTAACATTATTATCTTTGCTGAACCCATCTTCAGTAAGAGCAGATGTTATACCAGCAGAGAGAGAATATGTAGAATCTTTGAAAAACAATAAAACTCTTCTTGTAACGTTGCCAATTTTAGGTATTTCGTTAATTGGTGGAGTTTTGTATTGGAAAAAATCAAAAAATGTTAAGAGAGATGAAGAATAATATTTTTATAAATTACTGGTAACTTCAGCAGTAGCCTGATTTTTAAGCTACGAGTAGGTATGCAGTTCAAATATTATTGAGCTATAAATAATACGTAGTTTTTTCAATCTAATCACATGAGAATATTTCGCAAGCAGAGTTTAATCTCGATGCTTCCTTTAGGAATTTTATTAACTTTATCTCAATCATCTTTAGCGCGAGCAGATGTTTTAACTCCGGGTACAAATCCTGTAAGTTATTGTTTCAAGATTACTAATATTGATGAATATCGAGATTATTCAATTGTGGTACATGTAAAGTCTGAGAATTCTAGCTTAAATGAAACACCTAAATTTTATAAATCGGGAGAATGTGTAAATTTGAGTAGCTACCGAAACTATGCTGAGGTTTACGCAATGAAGAATTCTGATATTAATTTAACGGAAGATACAGAGGGTAGCGAACTGAAAAATTTTGAAAGCAAAAAATCTAAGTTAATTCCCACAATAAGAAAAAAGATTGTTCCGATTAGAAGAATGAAGGATGTTTATCAAATAGCTAGAGTTGCTAAATCTTTTGAAATTGACGAGATTAACGATAGATATTTAAGATTGAGAAATGGCTCAATTACTTATTTTTATAAAAATGATAAGTCTGAAACTAAAGCTTATGTAGAACAAGACAAGCTTCCATTACCTTCAAACAAAAATATCGCTTTTCATTGGTATTTACCTATTCTTGGCATGTCTTTGATTGGTGGAGCTGCTTACTGGAATAAATCAAAAAAGTCTTGATGATTGATAGGTTATTGATATTCTGTAGCTTTTTGATTAAATAATGTGAAAATAATTCAACAGCAAAGCTCTATCTTAGTTTTAGCATTAAGTATTTTATTTATTTTCATAAGTTCATCTTTACAACGAATAAATGTAGTAGTCGCTGGTGCCTTTAACGTCCGATTACATTGTTTTAAAATTACCAATGTGAACCAGTTTTCAGATTACTTATTTATCGTACTTGAAAAATCTGAATATTCAAAGTTTACGCCAAGCAATGAGGTGTACGAATCTTCTTATTGTTTTAAAACTTTATCTTTTTACCCTGATAAAACTTATGGCGAAATTTATGCATTAAATAAGTCTAAGATTAATTTAGAAAAGGATATTATTGAGTATGTTAGAGAATATGATTTTTTTGATGAAAAGAAAGTATATATAAAGTTAAGTAATTTTGAAAGTCAAAGAGACAAATTGATTCCTGCTAAAGATAAAATATATTCTCTTTCTGAGGTTCTTATTGGTAGAAGCGGTGATATTCCTCCAATATATAATTATTATGAAATTAGTAATATTAGCGATACAGCTTTAGTTTTAAATAAAAAAGAAAAAAATATAATTTTTTATATAGTAGGTACTTTCTTAATCGCTGGAGCATTATTAGGTGGAATCATTTATAGGCAGAAAGTTAGTAACTCTAACAAGATTGAATCATAAATCTCTGATTGCAGCTATTTTATTGATATTAACTGCTGCTTTTACATCGGTAGCTTTCCCCTTAGCTACTTATACTTTGACATTAGCCAGTTTTGGTCTAGCTCATGTTTTAACTGAGTTACGCTATGTTAATTCTCGTTTTAATCAGCGGTTAAATATTGATTTACAAAGAAAAATATTTGTTTTACTCTTAGTAATAGTTAATTTAAGAATTTCACAACTTTTAGGTGTCATTAATGCTTCGACAAGCGTACCTTTAGAATTAATTTGTGTAATCGGTTTAGTTATTCTGGTTGTTCCGATTTTAAAAATTAAAGATTGGAAATTAGCTATTTTAGGTATTTTGGTTTGTACTATCCTTTCTGTTGGAGTATTTTGGATACCCACGTTAATGATGTTGCTTCTTGCTGTTTTACATAATCTTACTCCTATCGGTTTTATAGCAGAAAAATTAAGGGGATTGGAGCGAAAATTTGCGTTATCTATTTGTTTAATAGTTTTTGTACTAATTCCATCTATAATTATTTCTGGATATCCCTATCATTATTTATCTTCCTTAAATTTAGTTGCACCTTCAGCGAATATTCTCCAAGCTGGAAATCTACAGCTTCATTTAGGTGCATTTATACCTCAGCAGCTACATGAATCTTTTATAGCAATACATGCATTTTCCGCAGCGGTGTTTCTTCAATGTATGCATTATGCCGTAGTTTTGGGTGTATTACCAAATTGGGAGCGAAATACAAAAAACAACTTTTTACTGTGGAATCGTCAAAGTATATTTGAAAAAGTAGTAATATTTTTAAGTACGCTGATATTCATTTACTTCGCTCAATCCTTTACCGATGCACGTAAACTATATTCAATAGCAGCAGCAGTTCACGCTTGGGTCGAATTTCCAATTTTACTTTTAGCTTTAGCAGTTCCGGCTGAAGAAAATCATAATTTAATTAACAATCAGTAGAATATAAACCTACTTACTACTTATTACTTACTACTCCCTATGACATATATTGATAAATAATCATTCCAACACAGTAAGAAGCAAGATTAGCAATAAACGACAAATACAATCCTTTTTTCCAATTTAAATCCAATACCTGGGAATATAAAAAACCTTCGATAAAAATAACAATTGCTTCAATTATGATTATTCTGACTGGAAATGCTAAATTATAAATCATCACTTGATTGCTTGTCCAAGCTAATGGGTGAGTTAATAAAGTAGCACCGCAAGCTAAAGCAAACATTGCTAATAATTCTACTGAAGAAGAAAATCTTTGTAGAAAATGGGTTAGCAATAAAATAATCGGAATTTCAATAGCTAAGGAAATTAGTAAAGCTATGAATTGAGTCATCGATTGCTGTTTTAAATTGCAATAATTATACCAGCATTTTAAATGCTTAAATCTTGCCTACCTAAATAATTACTCATATTAATCAAACTAAATTCTTATATGTACAGATTTGCACCTGCTAGCGAAAATGAAACTATTGTATATGGTTCTGCAAAACCCAAATATAGTGATGAAGAGGTTTGCCAATGGATTGAGTTTATGCAAAGCCAAGGTATAAAGCACGTTTGCTGTTTGCTTACTCAAAAAAAATTAGAAAAATATTCAAATTTATTAGAGCTATATCAAAAAGAATTTGGATTAAAAAAAGTTTGTTGGGCACCAATTGAGGATTTTAATTTAATTGATAAACAGTTATTAATTCAAAATATCTTACCATTTTTAACAGAAGCAAATCGACAAAATGAAAAAGTAATAGTCCACTGTTCTGCTGGAATTGGAAGGACGGGGCAGGTCTTAACTGCTTGGTTAGTTTATGCAAGAGGATTTACAAATAAAGAAGCAATATCTACAGTTATGCGAATCAAAAGAAATCCCTATGAATTTATAGTTACAGCCACAGCAAAGGGTCAAAATCCACAAACAGCAATTGCACAATTTAATTCAATTTTGGATGATTGTCGTATTTTTGGTGAAAATAATAGATAGTTATATATATTTGTAGTCAATATTTGAAACCTCACCCCGTCCTTCGGACACCCCTCTCCTTATTAAGGAGAGGGGAAGAATCTGGATACATTTCTTTGATAATGAGAAGGGAAGAATCTGTACGCTCCCTTACTTGTTAAGGAGAACAGAAGAGTCCTACAACCCCTCTCCTTGATAAGGAGAGGGGAAGGGGTGAGGTTCATATTTAATCAGCAAAAACCCACCATGTCTAAAACCAACCAACCCGACCCAGTTCGTTTAGAAATATTCAAAAATCTCTATCAATTTATAGCCGAACAAATGGGAATAGTGCTGCAAAATACCGCAGCATCGGTAAATATTAAAGAACGTTTGGACTTTTCTTGTGCAATCTTTGATTCTTCCGGTTTGTTAGTTGCAAATGCTCCTCATATTCCCGTACATTTGGGTTCGATGAGTGAAAGTGTTCGCAGTTTAATTAATGATAAAGGTAATAGTTTAAAAGCGGGAAATGTATATCTATCAAATAATCCCTATAACGGTGGTACTCATTTACCTGACGTAACAGCAATTACACCAGTTTTCTCTAATTCTAAAAATCCCACTTTCTACGTTGCTTCTCGCGGACATCAAGCCGATATTGGCGGAATTACACCCGGTTCGATGCCTCCTCATAGTAAAACTATAGAAGAAGAAGGTATTTTATTTGATAATTTTCTTCTGGTTGAATCGGGGAATTTTCTTGAAAAATCAGTTCGGGAAGTATTAGCAAATCACGCTTATCCAGCCAGAAATCCCAGTCAAAATATAGCTGACTTTAAAGCGCAAATTGCTGCGAATAATCGCGGAGTTCAAGAACTTCTGAAGATGGTTGAGCAATATACGCTTGATACAGTACAAAACTATATGAAATTTGTCCAGGACAATGCAGAAGAAGCGGTACGAAAAGCAATTGATGTTTTGAAAGATGGTTCGTTCTGCTATGAAATGGATAATGGTGCAAAAATTCAGGTTAAAGTCACTATCAATAAAGAAAGTCGCGGTGCAAAAATTGATTTTACTGGGACATCAAAGCAGGTAAATAGTAACTTTAATGCTCCCAAAGCTGTTACTCAAGCTGCTGTTTTATATGTGTTTCGTACCTTAGTTAAAGATAATATTCCTTTAAATGCTGGCTGTCTCAATCCTTTAGAAATTATCATTCCCCAAGGTTGTATGCTCAACCCAATTTATCCTGCTGCTGTAGTCGCTGGTAATGTGGAAACTTCTCAAACTATTGTTGATGCTTTATATGGTGCTTTGGGAGTAATGTCTGGTTCTCAAGGTACAATGAATAATTTTTCTTTTGGGAATGAAAACTATCAGTATTATGAAACAATTTGTGGTGGTTCCGGTGCTGGTGAAAATTTTGACGGTACGGATGCTGTACAAACACATATGACAAATTCGCGTTTAACCGACCCGGAAGTATTAGAAACCAGATATCCCGTACTTTTAGAAAACTTTAGTTTACGTCTCGGAAGCGGTGGTAAGGGAAAACATTCGGGTGGTAATGGAGTAATTCGTCGAATAAAATTTTTAGAAAATATGACAGCGAATATTCTTTGTTCCCATCGTTTAATATCTCCTTTTGGCTTAAATAACGGAGAACCGGGGAAAGTAGGACGAAATTTAGTTATACGTAAAAATGGAAGTGAAGAGAAATTAGATAGTACCGCAACCGTAGAAATGAAACCTGGGGATGTTTTTGTGATAGAAACTCCCGGTGGTGGTGGGTTTGGATAATCAATTTTCAATTTTCAATTAACAATTATCAAGTTTTACAGTGTTAGAAACCCGGTTTCTTTGCGATTTTACAACGATATATTCGTGCTTTCACTATTAAAAACCGGGTTTCTTTGAGCTTCTTGAAAATGGTAAAAGATATCAATTAAGCAAGATATCTTACACCCCAAAAATTGATAATCTTGAAAATATTATTTCTTCGCAATTACCCAAACTGCATGAATAACTCCAGGAAAATATCCCAAAAGAGTTAAAAGAATATTAATCCAAAAGTCCGCACCAATACCAACCTGTAAAAATACTCCCAAAGGAGGAAGAAAAATAGCACAAATTATGCGAATTAAATCCATGGTATCTCCTATTAATATTAGAATGAGTAGGATTATTTTATCTATATCCTAACCATAGCATTTCTATATTAAATAGGCAGCTTTATACAGATACAGCGGTTTATATTATTAATTTATTATTTATTACGTATTAATTAAAAATCTTAAAAACTTTAATTAATAACTGCTCGCTGTTAGCTGTTAACTGTTAACTGTTCTCATCCACCACTTATTTTGGCTTTATAACCTTGTTTCTTCAAAATTTCAAGAATTTTTTGTTTATGTTCTCCTTGAATTTCTATTTCATTATCCTTGACGGTACCACCACAGCCACATTGACCTTTTAACTGTTTTAATAAAGCTTGCAAAGTCTCGGGTTTACTTTGAAATCCTGTAATCACCGTCACAGTTTTACCCTTGCGTCCAGCACGAGTTGCTTGTACCCGTAAATCTTGTTTTTCTGGGGGTAAATCAGGTACAGCTCTTTGAGTAGCAGCGTTATCGGTTCCAAATTCTCGCCAAACAGCGGATTTATCAGAAGATTTGCGTTTTGCAGCAGCCATAAGGTTTTAAGTATTTTCTTCTACATTTCTTCTATAATTACGATTTTAGCTTTATGCCTGACGATATTACTTTATGTCCTGGAGAGAATTGTCCGATTAAACAAAATTGCTACCGTTTCACGCTTCAAGTTGTGGGTCGTCAAAATTTTTTCACGCAAATTCCATATAACTCAAGTACTAATTCCTGCAAACATTTCATAAGTAATCTTTCACGTGAGGAGGAAATTCGCATCAAAGCTTATGAAATTTGGCAACAAATGGGCTGTCCTAGCAGTCAATCATTGGAATGCTGGTTAAAAGCTGAGAAAGAATTGATGGGAGTAATTAGGTAATGGGTAATGGGTAATGGGTAATAGGTAAAAATTAAGAGCTATGAGTTGGTAATTAATTTCTTTTTTCTTCCCCCTCTTCCCTATCTACCACCCTCTCCCAAACTAGGTAATCGGGTATTGCGTTATCGAAACAATTTTCTGTAAATTTCGACAAAAAGTAGCGAAGTAATTAACAGCTAAATATAACATTGTATCGAACCTGAATTTAAAATATATAAAAATTTTGCAATAATTAAACGAATAGACCCTCATTTTTAAACTGGCTTATGACACCAGATGAGATAGAAATAGCGCTGCAATCGGCTTTTAATCGTTGCGATGCAGCCCGCTGTCCTCTCACTGATGGGCAAAAAATGATATTGCTGCAAGTGGTAAGCAAGCAATTTGATGCAAGTTCGAGTCAAGTGTCAGATGATGTTAATCCTTTAAAAGAACTTACTTCTGAGGAATTAGAAATATTTTCTCAGTACGTTATGGAGCAGGAACAGCAAAATCGTTCTTGGAAAGTACAATTACTCAACGATTGGTTGCAGGAAAAGGATTCTGGAGTCGTCCAATTTATTCGCGAACGCTATGGTATACAGTGGTTAAGCAGAATTGAAAAATACCATTTCGATGAATTATCCAGCGAAGCAAATCTTAAATTAAAAGTTGGGGACTGCATTGAAGTTTGCAATGGATTGTGGGAATGGGTACAAGAAGGTACACCATGCGAACCACGATGGTTTATCTGTTCTGTAATTAATGTTGAAGAAGTCACCGATGGTGATACGAGCTATACAACTTGTACTATCCGCTTCAACGATGGTGCAGAATATCAAATTCAAGGTGTTTATCAATGGAATCGCTATCATTGGCGTTGGGCTAAAAAATAACAGCTACAATTCAACGAGTAAGATTAAATAATTCTATATATTTCATTACTAGTATCCCAAATGTAAGATTTAACGTTTGGGATATTAGTTATTTGTACCCTGTGAACCGCTTGAAAAAGTTTTGAAGTTTTTTGTATTGTTAGTTACCTTTTTTATTATTACTGTTAAAAACCCGTAGATTACATAGTGAAAAATATTATGGTTTTCCTTATCCGTAAGATATTATTTTTCAATAGCTAAAAAGTCTAAAAAGCTTATTGTAAGCATTTTATAAGAGTGACAAATAAATATTTTAATCATTTTGTGAATATAGCTATTTATGACATCCAGTCAGAGTTAAAAAAATCTATATATATAGAACAAGTTTCTTCGATAAACTTAAATTTTCAGACTTTCTGTTGAATGCAATACATTTTATTAAAATTACAAACTTTAACATATTATTGTTAAGACAACTTAAAGAATAGATGAGTACAAATAACCGGCTTAACTATAGAAGGAAAAATAATGTTTGAGAATCTACTTCCACCTTTGAATGAGCATAATTTACCTTATCCAGATACAATGCATCCAATCGTTGTACACTTTGTGATTGCGATGGTTTTGTTTGGATTTTTCTGCGATGTAATCGGTTATTTTACTAAAAATTATCGACTGTTTGAGGTAAGTTGGTGGAATATGTTTTTCGCTACAATTTCCATCTTCATTGCGATTATTTTTGGTCAAGTAGAAGCCGGTTTAGCATTAGCTTATGATGCAGTTGAACCAGTACTTAATTTACATACTTTAGTTGGCTGGTCGCTGTCAGGAATCATTGCAGCAATTACGGGATGGAGGTATGTAATTCGTTTAAAAGACCCAAAAAAAATCCCAGTTGCTTATTTGGGATTAGGGTTATTTCTCACACTATTGGTATGTTTCCAGGTATATCTCGGAGACCAATTAGTTTGGGTATATGGATTGCATACAAGTCCGGTTGTTGAAGCTGTAAAAGAGGGGAGTTTGTAATGGATTCAGGAGTTATTAATCAATTAGATTTAGGAGCAAATGGATTACCATACTCCATACCAATTCATCCTAATTTAGTCCATTTAACCCTAGGATTATTTATTATTGGTATTGCTTTTGATATTGTTGGCGTATTTTTTACTTTAGAGAAACCAGTCTTTAAGTTTTTATCTATTCGTGCGACTCGTTCTGGATTTTTTGATGTTGGCTGGTACAACATGCTCGCTTCATGTATTATCTCGTTTTTTACAGTCGCAGCAGGCTTTTATGAAATCATGTTAGCCCAACCTGAAGCTGATATTAAAAGTGCTTGGGGATTGGGAGCAACTGAAACAATGCTTTGGCATGGTGTAGGAGGAGTTTTATTATTAGCATTAATAGTTGGAATGACTGTGTGGCGTGGTTTTCAGCGCTATTTTATCCGAAAAGATAAAGCTTTACAAGTACAGTGGAGTTATTTATTATTAGGATTATTTGTGATGTTTTTGATGTACGTTCATGGGACATTAGGAGCGCACATGGCTGCTAAATTTGGCGTACACAATACCGCAGATAATTTATTAAGAATGGGGTTAGACCCAAATACTTTACTGAAATAGGTTAGAGGTCAAAGGTCAAAGGTTAAAGGTTAAAGGTTTTAACTTTCATCCAAATCACAACTATCAACTATCCACTATCCACTAACAACTATCAACTAACAACTAACAACTATCAACTAACAACTATCAACTAACAACTAACAACTAACAACTAACTTCTATGAGTGAACAACAGAAAGAGCAACAACATCCACAGTACAACCGCGACCGTCCTTTATTAGAAAGTCTGTTGGTGGGAGAACCAAATGATATTAATTTGGCTGAATTGGCTAGATTACGAATTCGCTATCATAATTTTCCCGGAGCAAGAGACATTCAAAGCGGTTTGGATGAGGTGCTGCAAAAATGGGAGATGACAGAAGCGGAACTTTTTGAGAAAACCCGAGCAATTCACGCTGTAGGTGGGATTTATCGGACAAAAGGTAAAAAGGAAGAACAGGATTGGAATTAATCAGTTATCAGTGAGCAGTGAACAGTGAACAGTGAGCAGTGAACAGTGAGCATTGAACAGTGAACAGTTAGAAGTTAAGAGTTGAGAATTAATATTTACACATTATCAATGCCCAATGCCCAATGCCCAATGCTCAATTACCAATTACCCATCACCTATTACCTGACTATCGATTTTTCTGATATTCCCGAAGTTGCTTTATGAGTTCTTCTTGGGATGAGAGATTTTGCTGTAATTTTTTATTTTGCTTGATTCTTGATTGGCTTTGTAAGTTCTGAGATGAGGTAAATCTAAAAGGTTGTTTTCTTTTTGGTGTTGATGTTTGAATTTGTGGTTTGTCTAAGTTGGCTTTTACTGAGTTAAGAGTAGCAGCAAATTTTACTTGCTGGTCTATTTGTTCAGTTGAAGATACTAAACCGCTTAAACCATTGACTAATTCTTTGAGGTTTTGTCGGAATTTTGTGTCTCCGGTCAAGTCTTCTAAATCTGATGTGATTTTTTGGGTGTTCTCAAAGGTAACTCTGGCTGAATCTAATGTTTGTTGGAGTACTAATATGTTATTGGGGTCGTTAAGTGTTTTTGTAATATCGTTTAGTTGTTCTGATGCTTCTGCTGCATTTGCTGAGAGTGTTTCCAGGTTTTGCAGTAGCTGTCCTTTGGTTAATCTATTGATGCTTGGTGATAAACCATTAAGGGTTGTTCTTAACTGAGAACTTGTTGCTGTGATGTCGTTTAATGCACTAACTAGTGAAGAACGATTTGTTGTAACTAGGTTATCAATATTTGCTAAGAGTCTATTTGCTCGATTTGCTGTGGAACTAATTTCTTTAGCTGTACCGCTAAATTCTTGTGCTGTTCCACGAAATTGTCTTGCTGTTGCGTTTAATTGTTCTGCGGTACCATCAAATTGGTTGATGGTGTTATTGGTGGAGACACTTACTCTATCGGCAGCATTTGCTACTGTAGTTGCAGCGGATGCAAATGTATTTAACTGCTGTTGTGTGGCTTTTGTCAAGCTGGAAACATCGCGAGTTAGTTGAGCAACTTGTGCTGCTGCTTCGGATGTATTTTTCAAAGCTTGGTTGACATTGTTGTATACATCGGGTCGGCTGTAAACTTCTGATAAACGGCTGCTGTAGCGAATTAATTGGTCAACGCTAATTCCGATTTCACCTCTTAGACGGGAACCATCGCAGACAATAGTGGTGGGGTCGCAACCTTTATCTAACGGACCAGCATCGACATCAGACCTTTGAATAATTCTTTCTGGTGTAATTTCGATAATGCTTTCGCTAATTAACCCAGATTGATTTGCTTCAATTTTGACATCCCGAGGAATTACCAGGTCGGATTTATTTATATCTAGTTCAACTTCTACACCATTGACACCAGGTTTGATACTGGCAATATTACCAACTTTTACACCGCGATATTGAACTACAGCACCTTTTTGCATCCCACCAGCGTCTTTAAAGTCTACGATAAAGCTATAAGTACCACCAGCAGCGCTTATTCGGTTCAACCAGAGGAAAATTATCCCAAAAACTCCTAAGCCTAACAATATTAACAATCCCACCGAGCCTTCTCTAACTAATCGCGATCGCATTTTTCACCTCTGGGTAAAGTTGTTAATTTTTGCAAATAGGTATTCATAAATTTTTTTGGTCTGTGATTTGAAATCTGATTTGTAATTTGATTTCTAAACTAATAATTAATAGCGCAGATAATTGAATTTTAATGTTTCATGTACCAGCAAGTTTAATTGGACCTTCGATGCTTCCACTCATAAATTGTCTAATAGAAGGATTATCTGTAGTATCAATTTCAGACACTTGTCCTTCCCATTGGACTTTACCCTGATAAAGAAATACAATTCTGTCGGAGGTACGACGAATTGTACTGTGTTGGTGAGTAACGATAGCGTAGCTGTTACAAGTACCGTTAGTACGCT
This sequence comes from Cyanobacteria bacterium J06621_15, assembly GCA_038525335.1. Classification (GTDB taxonomy): domain Bacteria; phylum Cyanobacteriota; class Cyanobacteriia; order Cyanobacteriales; family Nostocaceae; genus Rivularia. The sequence continues at coordinate 16,806 of JBCBHT010000104.1, forward strand.
GTAGTTCCCGCATTAAATCTTCAATAATTGTTGAAGCAATAGGGTCTAATCCTGCTGTAGGTTCATCGTAGAGTAAGATTTCTGGTGTTTCTTCAGGTTTATCGGGATTTGACATAATAGCACGAGCAAAACTGACTCGCTTCCGCATTCCTCCAGAAAGTTCAGCGGGAAATTTATCACCGACTCCGGGTAAACCGACCATTTCTAATTTTTCATCAACTAGTTCCCGAATCCTGGTTTTAGAAAGATTTGAATGCTGGTAAAGCAGAAACCCGACGTTTTCATCCACCGTTAACGAGTCAAACAAAGCAGCTTGCTGAAAAACCATTCCAATCCCAACAGCATCGACTCCATCTTCTATCAAACCTTCTCTACGCTCTCCCTGTACGTAAATTTCCCCTTCATCGGGAGGAGTTAATCCAGCAATTATTCTCAAGATAGTAGATTTACCTGTACCGCTAGGACCAATTATCCCCAATGAGTCTCCCCGATAAATTGTAAAATCTATATTATCTAAAATTTTGTTACTACCAAAGGACTTAGAAACACCTTTTAATTCAATTAGTGGCTGTTTTAACGGTTTATCTAATTTTGGTTCTAGTATTTGTTCTGTCATTACTCATTAGGGAAATAGATAGTGGATAGTGGATAGTGGATGGTGGTTAGTGGATGGTGGTTAGTGGATAGTGGATAGTGGATAGTGGATAGTAGATAGTGGTTAGTGGATGGTGGATGGTGGATGGTGGCTTTTAATAAATAATAAATAACAACTAACAACTAACAACCAACAACCAACAACCAACAACTAACAACTAACAACTAACAATTAATATGAAAAATTTTGATGTCATAGTCATTGGTAGTGGTATTGGTGGGTTAACTGCTGCTGCATTACTTAGTCGTTATGGTAAGCGGGTAGTGGTCTGCGAAAGTCATACAGTAGCGGGTGGTGCTGCTCATAGCTTCCGACGACAGGGATTTGAATTTGATTCTGGGCCTTCATTCTATTGTGGACTGAGTGACGCTGGAAGTTTGAATCCTGTAAAACAAGTACTGGATATTTTAGGAGAATCTCTCCAAACTGTAGCTTATGACCCCCTTGGACATTACCATTTTCCTGAAGGTAGTTTTGCAGTTTACTCTAATTACCAGCGCTATCGAGAAGAAGTAGCAAAAATAACACCTCAAGGGGCAAAGGAATTAGCAGAGTTTGAAAAGCGTTTGTTACCGCTATACGATGCGATGAAGGGTATCCCGACTTTGGCTTTGCGCGGTGATTTGCAGTTAATTCCGATTTTATTAGGGCGCTATTTACCGTCTTTGTGGAAAATGTTACCCAATTTACCTTTAGTGCAAAGTTCAGTAGGTAGTGTGATGGATAGTACAGTCAAAGACCCTTGGGTAAAAAGACTTATTGACCTGGAATGCTTTCTACTATCCGGTTTAAAAGCCAGCGGTACCATTGCTCCGGAAGTAGCATTTATGTTGGGAGAACGTTCTAATACTGCAATTGAATATCCTTTGGGAAGTAGCGGTGCAATTATAAACGCTTTGGTTCGGGGATTTAAAAAATACGGTGGGAAATTACGTTTGGGATGTCATGTAGAAAGAATTATCGTAGAAAACAATCAAGCGGTAGGGGTAAGTTTATCTTCCCGGAAGCAAAAAGAAAAACAAGAAGTTATTAAAGCTCCGATAGTAATTTCTAACGCTACAGTTTGGGATACCTACAGCAAATTACTGCTCCCAGAAGATTTACCAGCATCTTACCGTCAAGAAGCTTTAAATATTCCTGCTGTAGAAAGTTTTATGCATTTACATTTGGGTTTTCGCAGCGAAGGTTTAGAAAATTTGACAGGACATCATGTTGTAGTTCACGACGCTCAACAGGATATTACTGTACCGGGAAACACCTGTATGATATCGATTCCTAGCGTTTGGGATAAATCCTTAGCTCCAGAAAATCATTATGTGGTTCACGCTTATACTTTAGAACCATTTACCGGATGGGAAAAAAATCAAGGTTACGAAGAGAAGAAAAAGCAGAAAGCGCAAAATTTATATAGCGCTATAGAAAAGGTAATTCCCGATATTAGAGAGCGTGTGGTTTTAGAATTAATTGGGACACCATTAACTCACGCTAGTTATTTAAGAAGATATCAAGGGACTTATGGACCAGCAATTGCTGCTGGAAAAGGAATGTTTCCCAGTCAAAGCACACCGATAAAAGGATTGTATCGCGTTGGTGATAGCACTACCCCAGGAATTGGAGTTCCAGCTGTAGCTGGGAGCGGTATTTTATGTGCGAATTCCTTAGTCAAACCTTCCCAAGTGATGGAACTTGTGGATATGTTGGGAAGAAGTAAGAAGTAAGAAGTAAGAAGTATGAGGGGAAAGGAGATAAAGGGATGGGGAAATAGAATAGAGGGGGTAGAGAGGGTAGACAAGGAGAAGGGGAGACAAGGAGAACATTTATAACTCCTAACTCCTAACTCCTAACTCCTAACTCCTAACTCCTAACTATTGCCTACTCCCTTCCTAAACACTTAAAATTTTGATTTGAAAATCCCTTATGATTAATAACTTAATGTTTAATCTTAAATTGATTGATAAAAGCCATGATTGACCGCGAACAAGTACGTAAAGTAGCTCTCCTTGCGCGTTTGGAATTAACAGAAGAAGAAGAAGAAAAATTCACTACTCAATTGGGCGATATCTTAGATTATTTCGAGCAATTGAGCGAATTGGATGTTACTGACGTACCACCTACAACCAGAGCAATTGATGTCAGCAATGTGACTCGTGAAGACAATTTACAACCTTACCCCAATCGAGAAGAAATTCTCCAAAGCGCTCCAGAACAAGAAGGTGAATATTTCAAAGTACCTAAAATTATGAGTGGGGAATAGGGAATTGGGAATAGGGAACAGGGAACAGTAAACAGTTAGGAGTTAGGAGTAATTTAGGTCAAAGGTCAAAGGTTAAAGGTTAAAGGTCAAGATTTAGGAATAATTAACTAAAAACTAATAATTATTTCCCCTTGTCTCCCCCTCTCCCCATCTACCCCCTCTACCCCCTCTACCCCCTCTCCCTACTCCCTACTCCCCATTCCCTTACCTCAGATAGTTTTATGTAACGAAATATTAAGGTTAAATATAATTATTGGATTATTTATTTCGGAATTTCAGCAATTATGACAACTTTAAATAGTCAATTCAAAGTTAATAAATCTGAGGAGGAGTGGAAGCAGGAATTGACTCCGGAACAGTTTCGGGTTCTGCGGAAGCATGGTACTGAACCTGCTGGTACTAGTCCTTTGGATAAAAATTATAACAAGGGAATTTATGTATGTGCTGCTTGCGGTCATCCTCTTTTTACTTCAGAAACTAAATTCAATAGCGGTACTGGCTGGCCTAGTTTTTACGCATCTATGGATGATGCAATTGAAACTTCGGTGGATAGAAAGTTTTTTATGACTAGAACTGAAGTTCACTGTAGTAACTGTGGTGGACATTTGGGTCATGTATTTCCCGATGGTCCGAAACCAACTGGTCAGCGTTACTGTATGAATGGTGTTTCGCTGGAATTTAAGCCGGAAGAAGGTTAATTTTGCAAGTGTAGAAACGTAAAATTTTATGTTTCTAGGATGTAGATAAACGATATTAACGATATCAATGAGAACAAAAATCGCCTTGAAATTTATTTCAGGGCGATTTTTATTAACTGAATAATATTGTATGCATTTACAATTTTTATAGCGTTTCCCAGTCTATTGAGATATGCTTTAACGATGTCAACCGACAGCTACTGGTACAGAAATATTGGCATTTCTATCACCAATCGGATTCAGTTCTCCGACAAAGTTTAATAAATCGCTCATGGTAAATGTTCCAGGGACTTGAGCGGGTAATGTTGGCTGCCATTCTGGGTTACAGGCTAAGAAAGAACTGCTATCAGCTTCAAGAAGACCGATAAATACTTCGGCTAAAATACAGCTTCCTACTTGTCCCAAACGATTTCCCTGTTGTTGAATTTGAGCCTCTTTAAGTATGTAGTACCATAACGGAGATTCAAGATGAAAATTGTGTTTTTCTGCAACTGCTCCATCTAATCCGCTACTGATTTCCTCGGGAGTTAAACATTTCAATCTCATTAAACGAGCTACACTTTGACCGGATGGTAAACCCAAATTGCGACTTCTGAGTAAGTTTCTCACAGCTAAAGAACGAGGTTCTGGAATATTAGGTATATTCTTCAGAGGTTCAACTAGGAATGGGTCTAGTTTGCGACTAAAGTTAACTGGTACATTCGCATCTATTTCATAAAACCTCCTCCAATCGATAATCCAGTCGCTAGGAATAGGAACTGAGTTTCCTGATTCACCAGTGAATTGAAATAATAATTCTAAAGTTGCAGGAGTAATTCCACCGGGACGAGGAGTAAAAACCCGATTAAAGTCATAATCAGCCCGTACCATGCTGTGACCGAGACGATAAGCAGCAACAGAAAATTCTACGGGGATAAATGGTTCTTCTCTAAATTTAAAGAAGCGTCTACCCTTGTATAATGCAACTTCTAGCTGTGAGACATCAATAATTTTAGCTAAGAAATCGTTCAGTACAATCCACTGATAATGCCAAATTACTAACTCTCTAGCTTGTTCAAAAACAGACTTATCGGTAGAAGTTATAGGCTGGATACTTCCATCCTTGATACCTGCGACTACTTTGTTATGAAATTTGAGAAAAGCTAAGTGTGTTTGAGCAACTATCAAATTTTCATCGTTACGGGGGTCTCCAATAATAGCGAGTTTACTAGAAGCACGAGGGAGGTCATTAGGTAACTCTGTAGGAACAGAACTATCTCCATTTCCAGGTTCGCTACTGGTTTTACCAATCAAGAATAAATTATTGTTGTCACCATTCTGATATAAATACTTTTGAGTTTTTGGACCACCACCGTAGAGACTATCTAAATCTAATCGTGGAGTACGAAAGTTTCTCACTGCTAATGGGTCAACTAAAACCTCTTGTAAAGCAGTAGTATCAAAAGTAATATCGTGGTCGATAAACTGACCCAAATAAGTATAGCCTGCGGGTACGTATTTATTTTCACCATCAGTTGAGTTGAAATCAGTATCATTCATTGCATCACCCAACTCAGTCAAACTTGCTATTGATGGTGTAAAAGGACGCAATCTAGGAAACATCCTGCCAAATTTTCCAGTTTGAGCAAATTCACCTAAAGGTTGATTGTCACCCTTACGAGAAC
>JBCBHT010000105.1:0-21954 GCA_038525335.1 Cyanobacteria bacterium J06621_15
ATCGCGTTTTCTGTGTTTCTTCACCCCATAGAAATCTTAGAGCATCTGTGAACCTTAGTGAATTATTAAATTCTAATTTTTCTAAATCCTCTAGATACCAACGCCAGTGACGACCATCTTCATAAGAATGCTTGTTTATCATTTTCTGAAGTGGACTATCGGCTGGCTCTTTCCTAAATACATGAGCGTTAACATCCTTAAATGTCATTGCAAAAGGAGCAAAACAAGGTGCCCAAGATAATCTTTCTAAAGGGTCTATATTTTCATCTACCAAAAATTTCATTAATGGTAACTGAGCATATTCTTTTCTTTTCTGTTCAATCAGTTCTAAAACTTCTTTCATTGTATTTATATAGAGTCAAGGTACAATCTTTTAAAATCAAAGATGGTATTTGCACTAACCCCTGACACTATCATTCAATAACTAAAACTTTCGTCGAATAAAAATACGAATATTTAGCTATTAAAAGATTGGTTTTACGCTGAGAATTTTATTCAAAACAATTGAGCTTAATCTCAACTAATTTTTATAAATGACTGCATTAAACAGTATTCAGTTTTATCAGTCTTTGTTTAAACTCCGTAACTAATTATTAAGTGTGACAAATTATTCTTAAAATGGGTAGAGGTTTTGACTAATCTTTATCAAAAGGAAAATAATTAGAAGAAATACGGATAAATTAATCAGCCATTAATTCATCAGATAAGCTTTTATTTCATATCAGTTTCCGAGAATATACTGAAGGTTTAATATTTTTCTGCTTGGAATCATAAATTCTTTAATTAATATCTGTAAATTGCTTAGATAAATCCCCCATTTTATTGTGGTTTAGCATTGCAAACCCCTCTTCTTGATAAGGAGAGGGGAAGGGGTGAGGTTTTTACTTTTTAACTAGTGGAAGTAAATAAGTCGAATTATTAACTATTGAGAGCCACTTCTTCTTCTTTCTTCTCTTCTTCTTCCGGTAAACCCAAAATCGATTTATATAAACTCACATACTTCTTAGCTGATAGCTCCCAGCTAAAATTCTGAATCATACCCCGTTTTTGCAATTCTTGCCATTGCGGTTTGAATCGGAAGCCCTCCCAAGCCCTTACCATACATGTGTACTGGTCTAAGGCTTCGTAACGGTCGAAGCAGTAACCGGTTCCGGCATGATTTACAGGGTCGTGATGGGATACTGTATCTACTAACCCTCCTGTACGTCGGACAATGGGTACGCAACCGTAGCGCATTGCGAGCATTTGACTGATACCGCAGGGTTCAAAGCGACTTGGCATCAAGAATGCATCGCTTCCAGCGTAGATACGACGAGCTAAAGCATCGTTATATAGTATATAGCTCGCCATCCGTCCGGAAAAACGAGATGCCATTTGCCATAGTTGAGTTTCATAATTTCTGTCTCCAGTTCCCAGAACTACAAACTGAGCATCTGTATAGGATAAAAATTTATCGAGAACTTGTAACATTAAATCAATGCCTTTCTGCTCTACCAAACGGGATACCATCCCGATTAAAAAGGCTTTGCTATTAACTTCTAATCCTAATTCTTCTTGTAAAGCAATTTTATTTTTTCTGCGTTTATCTAAACTTTTACTGGTGTATTGTTCACCAATATATTTATCAGTTTCTGGGTCGTAAACTTCGGTATCTATACCATTAACAATACCCGATAACTTACCGCTAATAAATGACAGCAATCCTTCCAATGTTTCGCCATAATCAGCGGTTTTGATTTGCTCTGCATAAGTAGGAGAAACTGTAGTTACTTTATCAGCAAACTGTACTGCAGCAGCCATTGTATTGTGTCCCTGCATGTACCAAGGACACCAGGTAATTTTCTCTAAATACCAGTACCAAGGACCTTGATAAGCTAAGTTGTGAATTGTAAATACGGTACTAATATCGGGAGATTGATGCAACCAAACTGGGAGCATCCCTGTATGCCAATCGTGACAGTGAACTATCTCGGGTTTCCAGTAATTCCAGCAAAACTCAGCAGCACCGTTAGCAAAGAAAGTGAAGCGCCAATCTTCATCATCACCACCGTAGACTTTACGCGGGTCAAAAGCTGGATGTCCGAATAAATATAAGGGAACATCAGTACCAGGAAGTACCGATTCGTAAACCGCAAAATCATTAAACATGGCATATCCCCACCAAACTGGCTCTTCGGGGATTTCCATTTTGTCCGGTAAAAAACCGTAATAAGGCATGAAAATCCGCACATCATGCCCCATTTTTCGCAAAATTTTTGGTAATGCACCCACAACATCACCCATTCCGCCAACTTTCGCCACCGGAGCCGCTTCCGCTGCCACAAATAGAATCCGCATTTCAGTTATCAGTTATCAGTTGTCAGTTATCAGTTGTCAGTTATAAATTATCAGTTGTTGGTTGTTGGTTGATAGTTGTTAGTTGTTAATCTTTACCTAGGGATTTAACTTAACCTGTTCACTGTTCACTGTTCACTGTTCACTGAATTACCCGCGTTCAAGAGTGGCGAAAATCTCATCTAAGATTTCTTGCGCTCCTTGTTCGCGTAAACGCTGCGCTAGTTCGCTTCCTATTTTCTCGGGGTCGGAAATCGAACCAGTTACGGTGTCTTTGACGCGCTTTGTACCGTCGATACTGGCAACTATTCCGGTAAGGGTTAATTGGTCGCCGTTAATTTCTGTGTTTACTCCGATGGGTACTTGACAACCGCCTTCTAAATCCCTCAAGAAAGCTCTTTCTGCTAAACATCTGTCGCGGGTTGGGGGATGTTCGATTTCTTTGAGTATAGATATGAGTTGTTCGTTGTCGGAAACACACTCAATACCTAATGCACCTTGTCCGACTGCGTGAAGGGAAATCTCTTTGGGAATAACTTGATGAATCCGGTCTGACATTCCTAAACGTCCCAATCCTGCTGCTGCCAAAATTAAAGCGTCGTATTCTCCGGAGTCAAGTTTGGCAAGACGGGTATTTAAGTTACCGCGTACATCTTTAAACTCAAAGTGAGGAAAATGGTGTCGCAATTGGGCTAATCGTCGTAGAGAAGATGTTCCGATAACCGCACCTTTAGGCAAGGTTTCGATGGTCTTGTCTTTGTGCTTTTCGTGAACAACCAAAGCATCAGCAGGATTTTCTCTCTCGCTAATTGCTGCTAAACCCAATCCTTCTGGTAAGCGAGTAGGTAAATCTTTCAGAGAATGAACTGCAAAGTCAATCTCCCGATTCATCATTCCCAATTCCAACTCTTTGGTGAATAATGCTTTGTCACCAATTTTCGCTAAAGCCACGTCTAAGATTTTGTCACCCTTAGTAGACATGGTGTGAACTTCAAACTTGATATTAGGAAACTTCTGAGAAAGTTGTTCCTTTACCCAGTAGGTCTGGATAAGAGCGAGCTGGCTTTTACGAGAACCGATGCGAATAGTAGTGATAGAACTCGAAACAACTGATGTCATAAACCAATTTGTCAAATCAGGAGATATATTCCTTATATAGACTACCGCAGTTAAGGACTTGAAGAATTCATTTACGTAATCTAGGTCAAGTAAATTTGGACTTTTTTTAACATTACTTCACTAATTTTTGTTAAATAATTCGCAGCAAAATGTAGATAGACTAAAAATCACATCTTAGAAGGAGGTTTTTGATTTAATTCCTGGTAAGATGGTGAGAAAAATAAATTTCTAAATTATAAAGAATAATTAATTTTTCGCGGTTGATATTTTGTTCGGGAAAGGAGCAAGGAATGGTAAATAGGGAATAGCAGAGTTTTATAAATTTATAGGTAAAGCTTGAACACATGTAAATTGTTCTAATTCATTTATCCTGCATTTAACTGAATATTTAGTTTGATAAGTGATTTGATATTTAGCTTGATATAAAAGTTTTCTGTTGAACAGAATACATCCCTGTTATTAATAAGACTATGCATTACCCGCATCTTTCTAAACAAAACACTTACATAAAAGTTCCCTATTTTTTATTCCCTACTCACTGCTCCATTTTTTTCACAAAACGCTTTAATAATGATGGTGCTAAAAAAAAGCCGCAATGGGGATATTGTGAAAATAGTGACAAGCAAAAAATTATTATTTCGTTTCGTAGCAGTCAGTCTGACGATGCTACTGTTAACAGGTATCGCTGGTTGTGATAGATTATCTAATCAAAATCCTTTAAGTCTAGTCAGCGATACGCAAAAACAATCATCTTCTGCTGTTTTTGTCTCTAAAAATGCACCTGTTATGGTGTCGATGCTGTTAAATCCGAATCGCTTCGAGGTACTCGGTGGTGGGGTAAATCTCTCCAAGCTCAAAAAAACTTTATTAGATAATACTGGACTTGATTATAAAAAAGATGTTCAACCTTGGTTGGGTAGTGAAATTACTTTAGCTGTAGCGACTGACGATGTTGATAGGGATGCTACAAATGGAAACCAACCCGGTTATTTAACGGTTATCACGACAAAAGATGTAGAAAAAAGCAGGGAGTTTATCGAACTTTTATTTTCTAAGCGAGTTTTATCTGGAACTTCCTTAGTTGTGGAACAATATAAGGGAGTCAAACTCCTAACTGATATTCCGCAAACGGGAGAAATAAAAAAACCTTTGGCTGCAACGGTTGTAGGAGATAATTTTGTATTGTTTGCTAACGATGCCAAAATCTTACGAGAAGCTATTAATAACGTTCAAGCACCAGGTTTAAGTTTGGCTAGTTTGAATAATTATCAGCAAGCTATCAAGCAGTTAGACAGCAAAAATCAAGCCGTAACTTTTCTTAATCTTCCTGCGGTTGCAAAATGGCAAGGTTTAAATTTATCATCTCCAACTTATAGCAATCAGCTGATTTCTTTAACTCCTAAATCAAAAGGTTTGCTAGCTGAAACTAGTTTATTTGCGAGTTCAGCAATTCCATCACCAGAAAAATTGAGTGAAAAAACAGCAGCACTTGATTATATTCCCTCTTCTTCCGGTTTGGTAATTACAGGAAAAGATTTGAGAAATTTAAATAACAGTGATAACAGTAATTTAGCTTTACTTTGGCAACAAATTACCACAGCTATCTCTGGTGAATCGGGAGAAGATTTCGCTTCTAAAATCACACAACCTTTAACTAAATTACAAACAAGCTGGGGAATCAACCTTCAAGAAGATATTTTTAATTGGGTAAAAGGTGAATACGCGATAGCATTGTTACCTAATCGTGAAAATGAACGCGAAAACAACACACCAGAATGGATTTTTGTGGCTGAAAAATCTTCAACAGCAGCATCAGATATTTCACATTTAGACGAAATAGCTTCTAAAAATGGACTTACGGTTAGTCCGATTACTTTAAACGAGCAAAGAATTTCTGCTTGGACACAGTTAACAACTACAGGTAGCAAAACATCCGATTTTAGTATTCAAGCCAAGGTATTAGGAGCGCATATAAGTAAAGACGAATATGAAATTTTTGCCTCTTCTATTGAGACAATGGATAAAGCTCTTAATAATAAAGAAAATTTCTTTAATAATAATCGTAGTTTTCAAGATAGTATTGCAGCCATCCCCAAATCAAACCAAGGCTATGTTTATGTAGATTGGCAGAAAAGTCATGATTTTATAGAAAGTCAATTACCCATACTCAAGCTTGTAGAAATTATTGGTAAACCTTTTCTCGAAAAACTACATTCATTTACTATTAGTTGTTACGATAGCAACAGCAAACAACTCAAAACTGGCGTTTTCTTTTTGTTAAATGAGTAAAGAAACCAGTTAGAAATTAGGAGTTAGAAATTATTTTTCCAACTCCCTATTCTCTACTAAATTTTTAAAAATTTTAATGTAGTTTTAATATTTTAGGATTAAATTCATATTAAGGTTCTAACTAATTGCGGCTTCGGACTTTATATCAAAAGTTAGAAGTCAAAAGATATAAATTCACTCTTTAGACCTTTGAAAATTGATTCGTAGTTTGGTCTAATAAGTGTACGGATACGAAGCTGTCACAAACTCCAAAATTCCGAAATTGCCTTTGGTTAGCGTGTATATATAATTACTAACCTTTATATACCGGGAAGTGTATGTATGAAATTGTGTCGCTCCCTTTTTAAATTGTCCGTAAGCTGTTTTATCGGCATATTTACTGTTATTTCCTCCAATCCTGTAACAGCAAATAACTCTTTTTTTGGAAAAATTAGCCTGTCCTCAAACTCGGAAACTGTCAAAAAAACAGTGACGGGTTATACAGGTGGTTCCTTTTCTTTAGCCTCACTTCGTAAACGTGATGGTAAAAGAAATTTGTGTATTGGTTTTGCAGACCCCAAGCCAGATCATATTTTAGTTTTAGAGAAAGACTTTCCAAAAATAAACATAAAAGTGAGTAGTGGTGGTCACGATACTACTTTATTAGTAGTTGGGCCAGACAAGAAAACAGTTCACTGTGGAGATGATACTGGCAAAAGTAAAGATGCTAGCATTATCGGTCGTAACTGGAAAGCAGGAACCTATCAAATCTGGGTGGGTAGCTTTAAACCTAGAACCAGAAAAACTTACAGACTTTCTTTGCAAAACTAGTTCCAAAATTCCGTACAAATGAATTAAAATGTAAAGAGTCTATTTTGTGAGTGATGAGTTAGGAGTTAGGAATTAAGAATTGTGAATTTTCCTTGTCTCCTTGTCTCCCCCCTTCTGTTCCGTGGGACTGTAATATAGACAATATTCCGTGTAAAGGCTTTCCGAGGGTGCTTTCAACCGTGTTATCAACATTTTATGCTGACTTTCGTATTATATTTGAGCGTGACCCAGCGGCTCGTAACTGGATAGAAGTCTTATTCTGCTACCCCGGTTTGCAAGCCTTGTTATTACATAGAATAGCTCGCTGGATGTACAACGTAGGAGTTCCCTTTCTTCCTCGTTTAACTTCTCACTTAGCACGTTTTTTAACTGGAGTGGAAATTCACCCAGGAGCAACCATTGGTAAGGGTGTATTTATCGACCACGGAATGGGTGTAGTGATTGGTGAAACCGCAATTATCGGGGATTATGCGCTGATTTATCAAGGAGTAACTTTGGGTGGTACAGGTAAAGAAACTGGTAAACGTCACCCGACTTTAGGAGAATGTGTAGTTGTGGGTGCGGGTGCTAAAGTACTGGGAAATCTTCAAATCGGTAACAACGTGCGTATCGGTGCTGGTTCGGTTGTACTGCGAGATGTGCCCTCAGATTGTACTGTAGTAGGCGTTCCCGGTAGAATAGTTTATCGTTCTGGTGTGAAAGTTAATCCGTTAGAACACGGAAGTTTACCAGATGCTGAAGCTCAAGCAATACGTGCTTTAGTAGATAGAATCGAGCAGTTAGAAGAACAAATTGAGAATTTACAACAAAAGCAGCAAACCGTTTCAGAGAAAGTTGCAAGTGTTGCTTTTCAAGGAAATCAGATTGCGAATAATATTTCAGAAACGCATTTGAGAGGACATCATACTCAATGTCGCTTAGAAGATAGAGCAATAGATGAATTCTTGGATGGGTCAGGAATATAGGAGTTAGGAGTTATTTGATTTTGGATTTTGGATTTTGGATTTTGGATTGGTGGAGTCACTTTAGGTGAGGATTATAAGCATTGGTTTAGAGCAAAGTTTTTTCAACAATACCGATTGTTCTTTCGTTACCACCAAGCAAGTAAAACCATTATATTTGCCTGGGTAAATGATGAAGATTCTAAACGAGCTTATGGTAGCAAAACAGATACTTACTCTTTAGAAAAATGCTTGATAACGAGCATCCCCCAGTTGATTGCGAGGGAGCATCCCTATTTTGGTTTACGGATTAACTTCAGTTATATCCCAATTCTCCGCTTTATTCTTAATATAAATAGTCCGATTTTGCGGTTCTCCCCTCAACCTCAAATGGTCAACTTTTACAGGTTCAAATAATAATAAACAAAAGTCATCTAAAGGTTTATTTTCGTCTGGTTGCTGTTGTGAAAATGCTTCTTGATTAGCTCTGGGTTCTCCTGGATGCGGCCATCCAAATTGAATCCGAGCGTTATCGGATAAGTCTTGCCAAGTTGATTCTCTGGCTTTCAATAATTCGGAATCTTGATAATTAGCATCAATAATTATGATGTTTCCACCAATGCGGAACTGTTCGCGGGTGTTGGTAAAATACCAGCAAATTTCTCCTGCTGAATGATTTTGAATTTCTGAAATTTTTTCGCTGCGAGAATCGGTAATAATTTTTAATTTATTTGTATCTTCCAGAAAGCCACGAAACACCACGGTACGGTTCGCAGGAGTTCCATCACTGCGGACAGTTGCTAATTGAAAATAGCGCGAATGCGGTTGAGAGCGATTCTTTTTGAGAGCATTAGCCAGGAATGAGCGCCAAGGAGCAATAGACATTTTAATAGTTGGGAGTTAGGAGTTAGGAGTTAGGAGTTAAGAATTTTAGATTTTGGGTTGGTAATTACCAATGCCCAATGCCCTATTCCCTATGCCCAATTCCTTAATTCCTATAGCGTAATTTCTAAAATTGTGCAGTCTTTTATTGTAATGCTACTTGACGTATAGTCTTAATCTGAAAGAAAAAAGACACGATAAAAATATGGTTCGAGAGCTTGAACGGAAACAACTGGGTGCAGACTTTCCTCAAACAGCCCCTGCTGCAAATCCTGTATTTTTCAGGACTTACAGCCGTCGTCAGCAGCCCGAAGGTACCAGAGAATCCTGGACACAGGTTTGCGATCGCACTTTAAAAGGTTTGGTGGAGTTGGGTAAGCTAACTCAAGATGAAGCTTTGCTTTTGGAAGAGATGCAGCGCAATCTAAAGGCTTTACCTAGCGGTAGATGGTTATGGGTGGGGGGTACAAATTGGCTGGCTCAACCGAAGAATTTTTCAGGTGCTTATAACTGTACTTCCACAAACGTCATTGACTGGAGCGCTTTTGGTTTAATGATGGATTTGGCGATGATGGGCTGCGGTACGGGAGCAATTTTAGAACCGAAATATATTAATCAATTACCCACTATCCGCAATCGTTTAAAGGTAACGGTAGAAGGCAATATTGGTAAAACTATAGCTAACGAGCGCCGTGAATTTACCGAAACCAAAATCGGGGGAGATAAGGCAACTATTTATGTCGGAGATAGCCGTCATGGATGGGTTAAGTCCTATCAAACTCTTTTAGAATTATCTACCGACGAACGTTTTAACGCAGAAGTTGAAGTCATTGTCGATATCAGCGATATTCGTAAAGCTGGAGAACCGCTGCAAGGTTTTGGTGGTATGGCTAATCCTGTCAAATTGCCGGAACTTTATCAACGTTGTGCTGCGATTTTGAATAAAGCTGTTGGTAGAAAATTAACTTCGGTTGAGTGCTGTTTGTTGATTGATGAAGCGGCTGTGACAATTGTGGCAGGGAATATACGTAGATGTTTACCAGAAGATGCTTTGGTTCATACATCTAAAGGTTTAGTAGCAATTCGCGATGTAAAAGTTGGGGATTTGGTACAAACTCCTTTAGGATTCCGTAAAGTAGTTGATAAATTTGACCAAGGCTTTCAAGATGTTTATGAAGTAGAAACAAATGCTACTTTACCTAGAGCTACTTTAAACCACAGACAAGCTGTTCTTGCTGATGCAAATGGTGCTATTGAATGGAAATCTATGGCGAATTTAGTAGAAGGCGATCGCCTTTTACACAACAAGCAGATTTTACCGGGAACGGTGACTAATTTACCTGCTGATTTTACCAAATCAAGACCAATTCAAAGTAATACTGCTAAACCATTATTTATTCCCCAATTAACGCCAGAAATAGCTTGGTTGGTTGGTTTTACCCACGGTGACGGTTACGTGGCTCTAGGTCGTAATAAGCATGATAAACCTTACGGTCGTGTTGAGTGGTCGATGAATGCTCGCGATACCGAATTGACACCTCGCATTCAACACAAGTTAGATATTGCTTTAGCTGCATTCAAATTAAAGGCTACTCACGGTGTAGTTAGAGGTGAAAACACAGCAAAATCAGTTTGTTCGTCAATTCGTTTTGCTGAATATTTTTATGGCTATATCAAACAACCAAATACTTCTTTACAAGTTCCCGATTTTATCTTGCAGGGTTCAGTAGATATCCGAGCAGCTTATTTAGCAGGATTAATGGATAGCGATGGTGCTGTAAATAATCGTCCTCCACATTTGGTAACAACGGTTTATCGTGGATTCATCCGACAAGTAGCATCAGTTTTATCTAGTTTGGGTATTGCTGGAAGAATCTCGGTGACTCAACCGCAAAATCAAAAATGGCAAGCTAAATACAATCTAAAAATTCCTGCATTAAAAGAGCGTTACAATGCTTTGATTGCTCCCCACAGTCTAAAAGGGGAATTGAAGCAAGGACTAAAAATGTATGGTTTCACGGTTCCCGGTGCGGTGATGCGTGAAGCTTATACCTACAGCGAAATGCGAGAAATGGGGTTTGCTGGAAGTCGTAGCGTTGATGCAAATTACGAGCGCTATATCGCTGAATCTGATGTCTCGCTGGATATTCCCGTCACTGTCAAGGGTTTAGGTAGTTACGACAACGTGCAAACCTATGATATAGAAGTTGAAGAAGCTCACTGTTTCTATTGCGATGGTTATTTAACTCATAACAGTGCCGGGATGCGTCAAGGTATCAGCGAAGACACCGCATTCGCAGACGCAAAAGCAAATCTTTGGCAGCAAGGTGAAGATGGTAATTGGCGAATAGACCCCGAACGCGATGCTTTACGCATGGCTAATCATTCAAGGGTATTTCACCATAAACCTACTTTAAAAGAAATTGTAGGTGCCGTTCGCAAGCAATATTACAGTGGTGAAGGTGCGATTCAATGGGCTGGTGAAGCAGTAGCCAGAGCAAACGTTGATTTGTTAAAAACGTCAGAACTTAAAACAGAATTTTTAAAAGCTTACCAACAAGGTAAGGGTAAAGATTGGTTAAAGCAAAAGTATTCTCATCTTGATGATAATGAAATTGAGCATCGTTTAGCTCGTCTAGGCTTAAATCCGTGTGGTAATTAATACTTTTGCCTCACGTAAAAAACCCTGCAAAATCGGTAGAGGCTGCGATGTTAATACCGAGGTAAGCAAAAGAATTAACAAGCTTTTGACACCGTACAGCGTAGAGAATGAAACTAGATTGCAATTATTTTTTATATTCAAAATATATTTGAAATAGATTAGAAATTGCATCCTAGAATATAAATCTCCAAGAGTGTGGGGCATTCTTAAATAATTCGTAATTCGTAATATGTCCCTTCGGGACACGCTGCGCTAACGTAATTCGTAATTACGTTTTGTAATGGGGGTTTAAACCCCAATTGAGTTATAGATAAGGATGAAAATGTACGCGGAACTAATGCGAATGATGAAGCATTAGAACTAGAGGATAAAAAGCCTCTAGGATAACAAAATTGGAAATTATTGGTTCAAATTTTCACTGTAACCTCAGCGAAATCCACTTAAATCAAATCGACCCAGAAAACTACAAGGAACAAGAACAAGCATTTACCGCAGGTGCTTTATCTGTTGCTGCGTTGTTAAATCACAAGTTCTTGGAACCTCGTTATCAATACAGTCGCGAACTTGACCCGATTGTCGGTGTATCTTTTACTGGCTTATTCGACTTTTTTGTCCGTGCTTTTGGGGTTGATTGGTTGCGCTGGTGGTCTGAGGGAAGACCTTTAACAGAAGAAGGTTTAACCTTTAAGCGTCGCGAGCAAGAATATCTGATTAGGTGGAAAGATATCGTACATCGGGTAGTCTGGGAATATTGCGACCGAAACAACATAAAACGTCCCAATCGCTGTACTACCGTACAACCCAGTGGAACCAAGTCTTTACTTACCGGAGCTTCCCCAGGTTGGCACCCCCCCAAAGCCCAAAGATTCATTCGTCGGATTACTTTCCGCAAAAATGACCCGGTAGCGATGGCTTGTATTGATTACGGTTATTCTGTGGTTCCTTCTCAAACTGACAAAGACGAAAACGGTAATTTGTTAAATGACCCGTTTGATTCTCGCTGTACCGAATGGTTGGTAGAAATTCCCGTTTCCGTACCTTGGGCTGATTTACCAGGTGCTGATGAAATCGCTATCGATAAATTCAGTGCTTTAGCTCAAATGGATTTCTACATGCAGGTACAGCAATTCTACGTAACTCATAACACTTCAGCCACAATTGAAGTGCGAGAAAACGAAGTAGAAGAATTGGGTCAGAAGATATACCAAGCAATTCAAAACGATGAAGGTTATATCAGCGCCGCACTTTTGGCAAGATTTGACGACCATCAAACCTTCCCTCGTTTACCATTTGAACCCATCAGCAAACAAAAATATGATGAATTGATGGCAGAGGTTAACAATCGTCGCGATACCAGCGATTTCCATAGTGCATTGAAGCGTTATGATTTTGGTGAATTAATGGAAGCAGGACCGTCAGGATGCGATTCTGATAAGTGCATGATGCCTGAAGAAAAACCCGTGTAACATTGAAGAATAAAGTATTGGGAGATAAAAAAATGTTCCTTGAAGAACTAATGCCATTATTCAAAGAATTCACCCAGCACCCAGCTTCATTTGCAGGGGGATTTGTTTCTGGTGTACTCAGACTTAGCCTTGCTGATGACCCTATAAAAAGCTGGTTAGCGCAACAAACGAATACAACTAATTTCCCTACTTCTACTAATGGGACACATAATGGTAGCGGTCCTCAAACTATTTCAATTGATTAGCACGATAATTGATTACTAGTTTGATTAATAAATATTTAAATTAAACAAGGTCTGCTAGTTTATAGCAGACCTTTTGCTAACTAAATTATCAACATGCATGTTGATATCAAGCAGTATGATTAACAATACAATAACTATTAATTAGCCAGTTTAGCCGGATTTTTGTATAAAAAATAAATGCATATACGTAATAAGATTACTGAAAAATCAACGATAATATTTTGTTTGCTAGTAAGTTATAAATAAGTTAATTGCTCGCCACGACAATGTTCTGCACATACGTAAAACTAAATTAAATATTTTTTATCAGAATTTTTCACTTGTGAGGATTGACTCAATAATTAGTAATTAATTTTACATTCTTTCGTAACGATAAAAACTTTGCTCTGAAAATATAAGGATATATAAGTTACACTGATTTCAACTTATAAGACTTTGTAATATATCACACCTTGAAAATCGGAGCTATCAGGTACTATAAAAACGTATTTGTAATGTTCAGTTCCAGGGATGGTTATTTTTTAGTTAATCTCACTATTAACAGTTGATTATTAGCTAGTGATTGACCATCAAAAAAATCAGACTTTTCGACCGCTAAAAACAACGATTACGTCTGAATTTCCCCTTCTGAACGATTCGCTATTAGTCCCTAGAAACGAACAGCACATATGACTATTTACGTTGGAAATCTTTCCTACCGCGCTACCGAAGCAGACTTGCGAGCAGTATTCACTGATTACGGTGAAGTTACTAGAGTTGTGTTACCAACCGACCGCGAATCAGGTAGGATGCGCGGCTTTGCATTTGTTGACCTTAGCGATGAAGCCCATGAAGACAATGCCATTTCTGAGCTAGATGGAGCAGAATGGATGGGTCGTCAAATTCGCGTCAATAAGGCTAAACCAAAAGAAGATAATCGTCCTAATCGTGACTTTGTAAGAAAGCCAGATTTTCAAGAACAATAAATAAATCTATTACCAAATTAAAGCGGACAGACTCTCGTTATTGTTTTTATTTAATTTTGATTGCTAATAGACAATCTACTTTTTAAATAAAATCCTGTAACGGGGATTATGTCGAGTACCGCTCTAAAAATAATTTTAAATTACCAATCACTTGCTGACTCAACACTTAAATCTGAGTTGGGCATTTTAATGCTAGCTATTTGCGTTTTCTTGCATTAAATAGATAGCTAGTAGTTATGCCCAAAATATTTCTAATTCACAGTAAAACTTCATAGAAACAACCCCGACAAGATGCCGAATATATCATATCGCTCAAAGTCGGGTTTTTTTATATCTTTAAAATTTTGAATTACTTGAGTTATAGCTGTACAAAAAGCAATTCGCAATTACCAATGAGCAATTACCCGTTAGGGTAATTGTACTATTCCTCATTTCCTATCCCCTATTCCCTATTTTTATTTATCAAAAAACTTATTTATGTAGTTTAACTAACTTTTTATTGTCTGTTTAAAGTTAGTATAGCAATTAATTTTATTAACTTATGGAATGATAAGAAATAAATATGAATTATGAATTAAACCACGAATAAATAAAAAAGTACTTTTAATTGCCGCAACATTAAGTAACAACACTTTATTTTCTGGCTATTAAAAGCTAAAAAATGTTTTTTGCTATGACTAAAAATACATGAAAATATGACCGTTTATCTAAAATCCGATTTGCGTTACTAAAATACCTCTCTAAGATAGAGGCAGCAACCATAAGTTGTAAATCATAGCTTGCCCATTCATTAAAAGGATTATTATGGTAACAGCAGCAGAAAACGAAGATAAAGCCCTAGATAGAGATTGTACTACCTTATCCCGCCACGTCTTGCAGCAATTCCAAGGGTTTTCCGCTCAAGCACAAGATTTAAGTGCGTTGATGAATCGCGTAGCTCTTGCAGGTAAGTTAGTTGCTCGTCACCTCAGTCGCGCTGGTTTAATGGAAGGGGTTCTTGGTTTTACTGGAGATGTAAACGTCCAGGGAGAATCAGTCAAAAAAATGGATGTTTACGCTAACGACGTGTTTATCTCGGTTTTCAAGCAAAGCGGTTTAGTATGTCGCTTGGCTTCTGAAGAAATGGACGAACCGTATTACATTCCCGAAAACTGTCCAATAGGTAGATATACTTTACTTTACGACCCAATTGATGGTTCATCGAATACAGACACCAACTTGAGTTTGGGTTCAATTTTTGCGATTCGTCAACAGGAAGGAGATGATATTGACGGAAAAGCCAAGGATTTGCTTTCCACTGGTGACAAACAAATCGGAGCCGGATACATTCTTTACGGTCCGAGTACCATGCTTGTCTACACAATGGGGAAAGGGGTTCATTCCTTTGTTCTCGACCCAAGCCTAGGTGAATTTATACTTACCGAAGAAAATATTAAGATTCCCGATAGCGGTTCAGTTTACAGCGTTAACGAAGGAAACTTTTGGCAGTGGGAAGAATCAGTTAGAGAATACGTTCGCTACGTCCACCGAACTGAAGGCTATTCCGCTCGCTACAGTGGAGCAATGGTAAGTGATATCCATCGAATTTTGGTTCAAGGTGGAGTGTTTCTCTATCCCGGTACGGTACAAAAACCCGAAGGAAAATTGCGTTTGCTGTACGAATCTGCTCCCCTAGCATATGTAATAGAACAAGCAGGTGGTCGCGCTACTACCGGTAGAATGAATATTTTAGATGTTGTACCAGAAAAGCTACACCAGCGTACACCTTTAATTATTGGTAGTAAAGAGAATGTAGCCAAAGTAGAATCTTTTATTCAAAACGGCGACTAGACAGTTATCAGTTAGCAGTTAACAGTGGCTATTAAAAGCCGTATATAAGGCTTATGGTATATTCTTGCAGCTATCAGAAAGGTTTATTAAACGCCTTCAAAATATGTTCATACTTCTCGGATCATAACTGTTAACTGTTAACTGATTTATTCCTTTAGTGAGACTCGAACATCAATATAGACGAGCATTAATAGATAAAGACAAAAATATAAAATTCGGAGTGGAATATAACCATATGGGCATTACCACAAATCAGTTATTAGAAATCAACAAATACGGTCAAAGTATTTGGATGGATAATTTAAGTCGTGATATTATCCAGTCCGGTGAGCTGAAAAAGATGGTGGAAAATCAAGGTATCAAAGGGATTACCTCGAATCCAAGCATTTTTGAAAAAGCTATCGCTGGAAACGCGATTTACGATAAAGATATAGAAGCCGGAATTAATAAAGGATTATCAACTCAAGATATTTACGAGTCTTTGGCTTTTGAAGATATTCGTAACGCTTGCGACATTTTGCATCCAGTATACGAAGCAACAAATGGGATAGATGGTTATGTAAGCATTGAAGTACCTCCAACTATCGCCAACGATACCCAAAAAACCATTGAAGAAGCTAGACGTTACTTCAAAGAAGTGGGAAGGGAAAACTTAATGATTAAGATTCCTGGAACAGAAGCAGGTCTACCAGCAGTAGAGCAAGTAATATCTGAAGGAATGAATGTCAATATTACTTTGTTATTTTCTGTGGATAGTTATGTAAACACAGCTTGGGCTTATATTCGGGGATTGGAAAAACGAGTTGCAGAAGGTAAAGATATTAGCAAAATTTCCTCTGTTGCTAGTTTCTTTCTCAGTCGGATTGATTCCAAAATTGATGGAAAAATAGATGACAAGTTAGCTCAAGGTGTTGATGATATCAACTTGGAAGCCAAGCTTAAATCCGTCAAAGGAAAAGTAGCAATTGCTAACGCGAAGATTGCTTATCAAGAGTATAAAAAGATTATTAACGATAAACGCTGGCAAGATTTAGCCGAAAAAGGTGCCAAAGTACAGCGTTTATTATGGGCTTCAACCAGCACCAAAGACCCCAATTACAGCGATGTTATGTACGTTGATGAGTTAATAGGTAAAGATACCGTTAACACCTTACCACCTGTTACCATCGAAGCTTGTGCTGACCATTGTGATGTAGAATCCAGAGTCGAAACAGATGTAGAAGCAGCATACAAAGTTATTGAAAGTCTCAAAGACCCAGATATTAACATTGACCTTGATGCAGTCATGAACGAATTGCTTACCGAAGGAATTGATAAGTTTATTAAACCCTTCCAATCCTTAATAAGTTCCTTAGAAGACAAAGTAAAGCAATTATCACCTGTTTAATAATTAATGGGTAATGGGAATTGGTAATTGGTAATTGCGAATTGGTAATTGCGAATTGGTAATTGCAAATTGGGAATTGCGAATAGGGAATAGGGAATAGGGAGACAAAGAGACAAAGAGACAAAAATAATTTTAACCTTTGACCTTTGACCTCTAACCTCTTACCCATTACCAATTACCCATTACCAATTACCAATTCCCAGTAAATGTAAATCTAAAATCCAAAATCACTCATTATGGTTAGTTTGCTAGAAAATCCGTTGCGGGTTGGCTTGCAACAGCAAGGAATGGCCGAACCCCAGATTATTACTATTTTTGGTGCTTCCGGTGATTTGACTTGGCGTAAGTTAGTACCGGCTTTGTACAAATTAAGACAAGAAAGACGAATTCCTCCGGAAACAACTATTGTCGGTGTGGCGCGACGCGATTGGAGTCACGAGTACTTCCGCGAACAAATGCGTAAGGGCATGGAAGAAGTTCACGGTGGTGTGGGTTCTGAGGAATTATGGAACGATTTTGTTAAAGGTCTTTTTTACTGTTCCGGTAATATAGATAATCCCGAAAGCTACGAAAAACTAAACAACTTACTCAGTGAATTAGACGAGAAAAGAAATACCAGAGGTAATCGTTTATTTTACCTTTCGGTTGCTCCTAAGTTCTTTCCTGAAGCTATCAAGCAATTGGGTTCTCAAGGAATGCTTGAAGACCCCGATAAACATCGTCTAGTTATTGAAAAACCTTTTGGTCGAGATTTGGCTTCCGCGAAAAGTCTCAATCAAGTAGTACAAAAATATTGTAAAGAAGAACAGGTCTATCGTATTGACCACTATTTAGGTAAAGAAACGGTTCAAAACTTATTAGTCTTCCGCTTCGCAAATTCTATTTTTGAACCATTGTGGAACCGTAATTTTGTAGACCACGTACAAATAACAGTAGCAGAAACAGTAGGTGTGGAAGACCGGGCTGGTTATTACGAAAGCTCCGGTGCTTTGCGCGATATGTTGCAAAATCACTTGATGCAGCTTTACTGTCTTACCGCAATGGAAGCTCCGAATGCTATGGATGCCGACAGTATACGTACTGAGAAAGTAAAAGTATTGCGAGCTACCCGACTGGCAGATATTCAAAACTTGACCAATTCAGCAGTACGCGGTCAATACAGCGCTGGATGGATGAAAGGCGAGCAAGTACCTGGGTATCATGAAGAACCAGGAGTCGCAGAAGAATCTACAACCCCTACTTTTGTAGCTACAAAGTTTGTAATTGATAATTGGCGCTGGAAAGGAGTTCCTTTCTACCTGCGTACCGGTAAACGGATGCCTAAAAAAGTCAGCGAGATTTCCATTCACTTCCGCGAAGTTCCCTCACAGATTTTTACATCAGCAGCACAGCAGAAAAGCGCCAACATTTTAACAATGCGGATTCAGCCAAACGAAGGTATTTCCTTGCGTTTTGACGTAAAAGTTCCTGGAGGAGACTTCCGCACGCGTTCGGTTGATATGGACTTTACCTACGGTTCATTTGGTCTACAGGCAAAATCCGACGCATACGACCGTTTATTCCTAGACTGCATGATGGGTGACCAAACCTTGTTCACCAGAGCAGACGAAGTAGAAGCTGCTTGGCAGGTAGTAACACCAATATTAAGCGCATGGGATGCACCAGCAGACCCAGCAACAGTTCCCCGATACGAAGCCGGAACCTGGGAACCAGTAGAAGCAGAATTCTTGATTAACAGAGACGGTCGTCGTTGGAGAAGACTTTAAGAATTTTAGATTTTAGATTTTAGATTTTGGATTGAGATTTAGAGTTATGCAAGACGGTGAGTTGATAGCTTGTGGAGCTTTGATAATTCTAAAATCTTCAGAACAATGTAAATATTAGAACCCTTGTAGGGTATGAAGCATCTCCAACTCACAGTACTACCTTAGTTCTAACTTTCAATCCCTAAATCCAAAATCTAAAATACAATCCAAAATCCAAAATCCAAAATCCAAAATCATCATGACTCAAGCACCCACTATTTTTTCACTTCAGGCTCCTAAAGATGTTTCGCTGAACGAAATCGAAGCCGAATTAGGTAAAATTTGGCAAAGTTACGGTATCGGTGGCGAAGATGGAGCGCTTCCCGCAGCTACACGAGCTACTACTTTTACTTTGGTGGTTTATGAGCCAGAACAAACTCAGTATTTGTTGGCTGCTCTAGGATATTACAGCGGTCCAATTGATGGTATTCTAGGACCGCAAACAGTTTCTGCTCTGCGCGATGCACAGAAAGCTCTTGGTTTGGAACGAACTGGTAAAGCTAGTCCGCAGGTTTTACAAAGATTAAGAGAAGAACTTGCTAAACTTCATAGCGGTAATCAAACTCAGGATAACAATGGTATTAGCCCGACTGAGTACAGTCCCGATGCTGCAAGTGCAAGAATTGCTGACGAAATAGCTTTGCGAAATCCCTGTCGGATTATTAGTTTAATACCCATAGTTGGTGAAGATGAAGGGGTGAAAGCACAAGTTTCGGCTTACTGTCCGATTCAAAAACAATCATCATCTTCACTGGTTTGTTGCGAGTACATTACTTTAACCGGAACCGCTACAGCTTTGGAACGGGTTGGTGGAATGATTCCAGCCTTATTAATTGGTGGTTTACCCAAGTTTATTTGGTGGAAAGCTACACCAGACCCCAATAATGCTTTATTCAAGAGACTTTCAACTGTATGCGATAACGTTATTGTCGATTCATGTGACTTTAACGAACCAGAAAACGATTTACTCAGCTTACAATCATTGATAGAAAATGGTGTGCCTCTAGCTGATTTAAATTGGCGACGTGTGGGGGGATGGCAAGAATTAACAGCAGAAGCATATGACCCCCCAGCCAGACGTAAAGCTTTAAATGAAGTTGATAGAGTAAATATCGACCATGAAAAAGGTAATCCTACCCAAGCATTACTATTTTTGGGTTGGTTAGCAAGTCGTTTAAAATGGCGTGCGGTTTCCTACGAGCAAGAACTCGGCGACTATAATGTTAGACGCTTTAAGTTCATGTCAGATGAGCAAAGAGAAATTGAAGCCGAAATCGCAGGAGTTCCAGTCGGTGATGTCGGCGATATTCCCGGTGATTTAATTGCGATACGTTTGAGTTCCACAAATCCCGAAGCAAACTGCGGTACATTAATTTGTTCCGAAACCGGTGGCTGTATGCGATTGGAAACCCAAGGTGGTGCCCAATCGACCGGAATATTCCAACAAATTACTTCTCTTTCCGAACAAAAAGCCGAAGCTTTACTTTCTCAACAAGTTCAACGTTGGGGTAAAGAAGCGCTTTTTGAAGAAAGTTTAGGAGTTACAACACAACTAATTAAATTAGCCAAAAAGAGTTGAAAAAGTTAGGAGTTAAGAGTTAGGAGTTAGGGGTTATTATTTCACCATATTTAATTTAAAGACGTTGCAATGCAGCGTCTTTCCATTTTCTATTATTCCCTGCATGAACTATTCTTTATTTTCTCATCTTTCATTCTCTAAACAAGAACCATTTAATTGTTAAATTGTCAATATCTATATCTTTCTATGTAATATGTATCACAATCAGCTTTACATTTATTAATATAAACATCAACGCTTTTTCTATATCTGCTCACATGTAATATCTATGTAATATAGTATTTTAGCTATTTTTAATTTTTTTAAAACTTATTTGATGATTTTATCAGGAATTTTACAAATATAAATATACTGCTTCCCTCAGCATAACAATATCACATTTTGGCGCAAAGCCTTGTAATCTCGTAAAGCAATTGAGAATAGAGTCAATAAATTGGTTCATGTAAACAGATATAAACCAGTTGTAAATGTTTGTAAATCAATAAAAATGATATTTAATTGATTTAGAATAAGCTGATATTATATATTTTTTAAAAAATGATAAAACTCAATATTGAAGTTTATTTCTAAGAAAAAAGCATGAGAGAATCACTCACAAGAAATAGTTAGACTTTTTTGTAAAATTCACGATTTATAACTATTAATTTTTCACTGATAACTTTTAACTTTTTAATGGCTTTAATTATTGCAGGGGAACGCAGCGGAGTTGGTAAGACTACGGTTACACTTGCTCTGCTTTCTTGTTTATCTAAACGTGGCTTACGGGTGCAGTCTTTTAAAGTAGGACCGGACTACATTGACCCAATGTTTCATAAATACGTCACCGGTCGTGCTTGTCGTAACTTAGACCCGGTTTTAACATCAGAGAATTATGTAAAAAAATGCTTTAATAATTATTCTAATTTGAGTGAATATTCTGTAATTGAAGGAGTAATGGGTTTATTTGATGGTGTTTCAACTCCAACCTTTTCCTTATTAAAAAAAGGGGTTAAGAAAGAACATTTATTACAGGAAAGAATTAATAATTTTGCAAGTACCGCTCATATAGCCAAATTATTAAATATCCCCGTATTGTTAGTAATTGATTGCAGTCGTTTATCTGGTTCTGCTGCTGCAATTATTCATGGTTATTCTTCCTTCGATAAAGATATTCAAATTGCTGGGATTATATTAAATCGTGTCGGTAGTAATCGCCATTTATCTCTTCTCAAAAGTTCTTTAGAACCTTTACAGATTCCAATTTTTGGTATTTTACACAGACAAGATAATATTGCAATTCCCGATAGACATTTAGGTTTAATACCAACAGCAGAAATTCCCGAACTAAATCAAATCATAGATAAACTCGTAAATCTTGGAGAAACTTGTTTTGACTGGGAGAATTTATTACCGCTTTTGCGAAGTACAAAAATTTCTTCCCCCTCTTCCCCCTCTCCCCCCTCTACCCCCTCTCTTAAAATCGCAGTAGCTTACGACAAAGCTTTCAACTTCTACTACCAAGACAATCTTGATTTATTAAAAGATTTGGGTGCTGAATTAATTTTTTGGAGTCCTTTAGAAGATACAGAATTACCATTAGATATCAAAGGAATGTACTTTGGTGGTGGTTTTCCCGAAGTTTTTGCTCAGAAATTGGCAGA
>JBCBHT010000106.1:0-21895 GCA_038525335.1 Cyanobacteria bacterium J06621_15
CACACCCTACAAATACTTAATTTCATATGTCCTATCGGACACGCTACGCTAACAAAAATCAAACCGGATTCCTATATATAACAAAATGTAAAGTACCTTCAAACCCTTGCGATGATCCACACCTTCGGTGAATGCTGCGTTTCACTCCGTTCCACTCGCAATGACATACCTTGATGTTTTAACGCCGACTTACTTATATTCTAGAACCTAAAACATCCGTTACTTAAAATATCTGTTACTAACCAACCGTCACCAACAAAATTAAAAGGGTGGACAATTCCACCCCCCAATATCCTATACAAAATTTCTGATTGTATGAAACAGCAAAATTATACGCTTCTTTCCATTTCATTATGCTTGGAAATTGCCCATATAGCGTGAATACTTCCGGGAAGCCATCCTAATAAAGTTAATCCGATGTTGATAAACAAAGTAGGACCAACTCCGTAAGTTAAGAAAATACCAACGGGGGGTAAAAGTAAACCTAGTAAAAGTTTCATAGTTGTTTTGACCTTTTGAATTACAGTTAATTGAAGCGATTTGAAATGAACCAAAATTAACGATTCTATC
The DNA here is from genome assembly GCA_038525335.1 of Cyanobacteria bacterium J06621_15. Taxonomy (GTDB): domain Bacteria; phylum Cyanobacteriota; class Cyanobacteriia; order Cyanobacteriales; family Nostocaceae; genus Rivularia. Next base: position 571 of record JBCBHT010000106.1, read on the forward strand.
TAAAGATGTATTTTGGTTGTTAGTAGAAAATTCTATTAATTAGCTAGAAGGTAATTCAGCGTTACTTCCTTTACCTTCTAGAAGATTTCTCTCTGCAAAGTAGTTACTAATGAAAGTGTTACCCAAAGATAAAATAACGGGACCAACAAAGAAAGCAATAAGTCCGCTAACTGCGAATCCAGGGGTTAAAGCTGCTGCTAACCAGAAACAAAAGCCGTTAACTACAAGAGAAAATGCTCCTAATGTTAGCAAGTTAATTGGTAAGGAAAGGGTTGAAACGATAGGTTTAATTGAGCCATTTACTAAACCAATTACTAAACCAGCAATCATTGCTGATGGGAAATTTGCTAAGTTCACACCTGGAACTACAATGTCTACGATTAGCAAGCTTAATGCTGTTGCTAATGTTGTTAAAAATATGCCTAACATAATCTTTACCTAAAACAAAAATCGTTTTTTTGAACTGTTATATATATAGTGAATAATTATGCACGAGCAAACCTCCCTAACAAGATAGATTTGAGTTATATCGAAAGATAGGGAATTAGATTGGGGAATTGGGAATGGGGCATCGGGGATTGGTAATTAAATGGTATATTAATGTTAAGAAGTATTAAATTGTAGCTGTGATTTCTCAACTATTAACTCTTAACCATTCATTCCTAATTATTGATTATTGATTTTTAATTTCGCAGTTTTGTATATTAAATTGCAACAATATTATTTGTTATTTATCGGATTTAAAGTAAAGGGAAGAGTTATATAAAACTTGTTCTTGATGAGTTTGTAAGATGCAATCTGATAAAGGATAAGCAACACAGGTGATAGTATAACCGGCTTCGATTTCTTGGGGATTGAGAAATATTTGTTCGCTTTGGTCAACTTCACCACTGATAATTTGTGCTACGCAAGCAGAGCAATTCCCTTGTTTACACCCAGAGGGTAAGCGGATATTTTCGTCTTCAGCTATATCTAATATATATTCGTTTTCGGGTACTTCAATCGTGCGGTCTAATCCGATTTCATGATTGATTAAACGTACTTTATAAATTGGCATATTTAAATATCGATTTATAACGTCTGTAGAGACGTAGCAGTGCTACGTCTCACGCAATGTGAAATCGTCACCTAATGTTCAAATTAAGCAATCATTTACCGACAATTTCTGCAACTTTGTCAGCCATAGATTTATCTAAGCGAGCGCCGTGAACTTGTACTATACAAGAAGCCATATAATTTCCCCAACGTGCCGACTGTTGAGCATTTAAGCCATTAGTTAATCCGTATAATACTCCTCCTGCAAAGGAATCTCCCGCTCCAACTGTGTCAATAGCTTTAACCGGAAAACCAGAAACTTTGACGATTTCTTTGTTTTCGACTACCAAACAACCGTTAGCACCATCGGTAATAAATCCGGTGTTAACGATTTCACCAAGTTTGGTAGCACAATCTTCTAAAGATTCGCTATTGAAAAAGTTACGAACTTCATCAGCATTACAAAACACTACATCGCAGTATTCTGAAACTAACTTGTGAAAATCATCGCTGAAACGACTTACCAAAAATAAATCGGAAAAGGTATAGGCAACCTTGACACCCAAACGTTTGGATTGCTCCATAGTCTCAATGCTAGCTTTCTTCGGATCTGGTGCATCCCAAAGATAACCTTCGACGTAGCTATATTTACATTGAGCTAATTTATCCACGTTAATATCGCTAGGAGCCAAATTTGTCGAAACTCCCAAATGAGTACACATAGTACGTTCCGCATCCGGGGTAGTTAAAACCAAACAAGTCCCAGTCGAACCATGATTTTCTTCGGTAGGTTGGACATCAAAGCCAATTCCAGCTTCGATTAAATCCTCACGATAAAATTCACCATTTGTATCGCGAGAAACCTTACCCGAATAGAAACCCTTACCACCGCTTTGAGCTATGGCAATCATTGTATTAGCAGCAGAACCTCCGGAACTCAATTCCAGGGATTGATGTTTCAACTCCCGCAATAAATGACCTTGCTTTTCCGAATCCATAAGAGTCATACCACCCTTACTCAGGTCATTTTTCTTCACAAAATCATCTTCTACCATCGCCAAGATGTCTACCATAGCGTTACCTACGCCAAAAACATCCACTGACTTAGAATTGTTTTGTCCTGCTGTCATTTGATTTATATTTATCTTAAAGCTGCAACTTCAGTTTATGGTAATCCGTGGAATTAATATAGTTGTGGCAAATAATTGTGATAGTGCAGCAAAATTAAATTATTTTTGTCACGACTGTATTAGGGACGATTTTTCCCTATGATTTACATAAATTAAGCATAAATTAAAGCTCTACCTCTAGTTTGAACCAAAGGTAGAGCTTTCTAAGATGCTTTACAAGCTCAAGACTCGTACAAAAATTGCCCAGATTTTAAATAATTCTGGCTCAATACAAAATTCATTAGCGTTAACATTAGCAAAGCGTCTCCCGGAGGGAGATAGTGTCTAAGTAGTCGTACAAAATTAATTTGACATTCTAAAACCTTCAGGTCCTTGCGATTGCTTCGTTCCTCGCAATGACAATATACAATTAATTTTGTCTGAGCACTTAGGCTGTTAGGAAGCAGTTATCGACAACATCGTTACTGTATGAATAAACTCGGGATAATTCCCTACAAAGTACACAGCCTAGATAGTGTCTCCTGTTAACGAAATGTGTCCGATAGGACATAAGGAGGTAGCGTGTCCGTAAGGACATAATTAAAAATCCGTCTTGGAAGGTTTTGAGGGAAGAGAATCTACACCTCAAACTTTCCGCAAAATCCAAAATCTAAAATTTATTAACCGCTTTCACTCCAGCCATATCTAATATCGGTACAATCAAATCTTCACGTTTAACAGCCATCATATGCACTCCCTGACATAATTCTTGTGCAATTTGTACCTGCTCGGCTGCAATTTTCATTCCTTCTTCTAAAGGATTTTTTGCTCTTTCTAATCTTTCAATTATATGCTCGGGAATTGTTACTCCAGGAACGCATTTATTGATAAACCGAGCATTTTTTGCTGACTTCAAAAGAAAGATTCCCGCTAAAATTGGTTTGTTACAATCTGCGGCTATTTCTGTCATAAATTTATCGAAAATTTCAAAGTCTGTAATCATTTGACTTTGAAAAAATTCTGCTCCTGCTTCTAGTTTGCGCTCGAATCTCTTTTGTAAACCGCTCCAACTGCGACATTGCGGGTCTACAGCAGCTCCGACAAATAAATCGGTTGCTCCGTCGGTTAATGCTTTATCGTTGGAATCAAAACCGTTGTTGAGTTTTTTGATTAACTGTAATAAACGTATTGATTCTAAGTCAAACACGCTTTTTGCATTGGGGTGGTCACCAGCTTTTACAGGGTCGCCGGTCAAAGCTAGTATATTACTTATGCCTAAAGCATGAGCGCCCATCAAGTCACTTTGTAAACCAATCCGGTTTCTGTCTCGACAAGCCATTTGACATATCGGTTCTATCCCCTGCTGCTGTAAAATTATAGACGCTGCAAAAGAAGACATCCGTAAAACTGCGCGGCTACCATCGGTAATATTGACGGCATGAACTCTCCCCTTAAGAGTCGCCGCCATTTCTACCATGTGTTGTGGATTACCGCCTTTCGGTGGTGCAACTTCAGCAGTAATTAGGAATTCCCCCGCACTTGCTGAAGCACGAAATGTTGTTAGTTGAGTCGGATTTAGCGTACCAAGCATAATGTTGTTATATTTCGATACTTGGTACAGCTCTATCACATATAAACCGTAGAAGAAAGCTTATAAAGGCATAGAGAAGCCTAATGCTGATTTTACTTTGGTTAAAGTTTCGTTAGCTAGAGCTTCAGCTTTTTCTTTTCCGTCGCGTAAAACCTTTTCTAAATAGGCTTTATCGTCCATTACGGCTTGATATTTTTCTTGAATGGGCTGTAGAGCGTTAACAGCTGTTTCTGCTAATAAAGGTTTAAATTGACCCCAGCCCATATCTTGACATTCTGCTGCTACTTCTTGTTTGGTTTTTCCTGAAAGCAGCATATACAGAGTTAATAAGTTATTGCATTCAGGACGTTCGGGATTATCGAATTCTAAACCGCGAACTGGGTCGGTTTTACAGCGTTTGATTTTCTTGGTGATTTCCGCAGGGGTATCTGTCAAATTTATTCTACTTAATTCCGAGGGGTCGGATTTAGACATTTTACTGGTACCGTCTGTCAAACTCATCACCCTCGCACCATCTTTACGAATTATCGGTTCTGGTAACTTTAATACAGGTTTTTCTGGTTTACCGAATTGATGATTAAATCTATTGACAATATCTCTTGTTAATTCTAGGTGTTGTTTTTGGTCTTCACCTACAGGAACTTTGTCAGCTTGATACAGCAAAATATCCGCAGCCATCAGTACGGGATAATCGAGCAAACCAACGTTGACGTTTTCACCTTGCTTGATTGCTTTTTCTTTGTACTGAATCATATCTTCCAACCAGTTAAGGGGAGTGATACAGTTGAACAACCAAGTTAACTCGCTGTGAGCGGGAACGTGAGACTGTACAAAGATATTAGAATAATTCAAATCTAAACCGCAGGCTAGATAAATTGCAGCTAGGTGATAAGTATTTTTAGCCAGTGCTTTAGGGTCTTGCGGTACGGTAATCGCGTGTAAATCTACGATACAAAAATAATTCTCATATTCGTCTTTATACTGATTTTGAATTTCAATCCAGTTGCGAATAGCTCCTAAATAGTTGCCTAAATGTAAATTACCAGTGGGTTGTACTCCAGAAAAAACTCGTTGTTTAGCCATAAATCAATTAACAATGAACAATTAACAATTAACAATTTTCACCCAGAGGGTGTGGATCATCAATGAACAGTGAAGGGTTGCGAAATTTATTTAAGGTTTGAAGTAGTTTTGCTTTCACGCAATGATTAGTGTAACTCCAGCGAAAATCATAAATTGAAAATGAAACCAGATTGCTTGTAGCTTGTTCATACACTATCATACGTTTTTATAGCTGCTAGCAGCTTATTGTTAATTGTTAATTGTTAATTGTTAATTGATTATTATGCGTGAATTATATCCACCAAGGGAAGCTTATCAAGAAGGTAAATTAAAGGTTTCGGATTTACATAGGATTCATTTTGAAGAGTCGGGGAATCCGCAGGGTAAACCTATTGTAGTATTGCACGGTGGTCCTGGTGGTGGATGTCCGAGTTATTATCGTCAATATTTTAATCCGGAAAAATGGCGTTTAATTATGTTTGACCAAAGGGGTTGTGGAAAAAGTACTCCTCATGCAGAATTACGCGAAAATACAACTTGGGATTTGGTAAGCGATATCGAAAAAATCCGCGAGCATTTAGGAATAAATAATTGGGTTGTGTTTGGTGGAAGTTGGGGAAGTACGCTTTCTTTAGCTTATAGTCAAACTCATCCAGAGCGCTGTATCGGTTTGATTTTACGCGGTATTTTTATGCTGCGTCAAAAGGAATTACATTGGTTTTATCAAGAAGGTGCAAGTAATATTTTTCCGGATGCTTGGGAGGAATATTTAAAGCCAATTCCACAGGAAGAAAGAGGTGATTTGTTAAATGCTTATTATAAAAGATTGACCAGTGAAGATAAACAAATAAGGTTAGAAGCTGCAAAATCTTGGTCAATTTGGGAAGCTAGTACGAGTAAGTTATTTCTCGATAAATCTTTAATGAATAGCTTTGGTGAAAGTGCTTTTGCTGATGCTTTTGCTCGCATTGAATGCCATTATTTTGTAAATAAGGGATTTTTTGAAAGAGAAGACCAGTTACTTTTAAATGTTGATAAAATCCGTCATATTCCAACTGTGATTGTGCAGGGAAGATACGATGTAGTTTGTCCGATGGTTTCGGCTTGGGAATTACACAAAGAATGGAAGGAAGCTGAATTTATCGTAGTTCCAGATGCAGGACATTCGATGACGGAACCTGGTATTCAAACTGCTTTGATTGATGCTACGGATAGGTTTGGTAATAGGTAATAGGTAATTAATCATAGGTAGTTGGATGAATAATATTCGTAGGGTGCTGTGACGGTTACGACTATTTTCTTCTATAACGAAATCATTTGGAATTACCGTCACGCACCAATCATAAACTAGAATAATGATTTATAGATTATTCTAAAAAATGCTTGGGAGACATCTTGAAAAAATCAGATAACCTTTGAATTTCACTCTCAACAAGTTTGCTTTTACCATCTAATATATCTAAAACTCTTGATTCGCTTCCGCAAATAGGAATTAAATCTTGAGATTGAAGTGAAGATTCTTCTAGTAATGCTTTTAGAAGCACAACTCCTTTCAAGGTTGGTATCGGGTGATGTTGATTTTCGTAATCGTATGCTAAAGTACCTAATACTTTCAAATAGTCTCTATCATCTTTTGCAATATTTTCCTTATCTAAAATAGAATTAATCCGGTTTTGAGTAGCTATTAATCCGTTTTCATTAGTAATCATTTTAGGCTAGAAAAATATGAATAAAAAACCGCAGAGAACGCGGAGAACGCTGAGGAAAGAGATTACAGAGAGAAACGGGTAATTTTCTATTAACGCTCCAACGCTTCCCTATCCCATTTACCAAGTACAGCAGCAGCTTCATAAGTACTTTGTAGAAAAGATAATAAAGTCTCGTCTGGGGAGTCTGATAATCTCAAGGTTTCTAAAGGTAGAACAAATTCGTGTATATCTTTGTGAAAGTAAGCTCCTTCTGGCTGTATTTTATAATCTTTAAAACCTTCTGGTTCTGGATAAGCGTAGGAATAGAAAAATGGTTCTACTCCACCTCCACCGGGCCAAAATCCACAACTACTGACTTCGTGAGAATATGCTTCGTGGGTGATAAAATCAGGCATTCCACTCACTCCAGGATGCTTGGGTGCTTTACGTCCGGAAAAGCGAGTTAATGCTAAATCGAAGCTTCCCCAGAAGAAGTGGGTGGGACTAACTTTACCTAAAAAACGCGAACGAAACTGTGTAAATACGCGGTTGCTTTGTACTAATATTTGCCAAAATATATGTGCGTATTCGGGGTCGTAAGAAGCATGTTTTGTGTCTTCTTCAAACTTAATAGGATTGGATACTTCTTGCGGCATTGTCCATATTTTTACTTTAATATCAAGGGATGACAATGCGTCTATTGTTTTCTGATAAAATTCGGCTACGGAATATGGTTGTAATGCAAATGCTCTGCGTTGTCCGTCGGATGTGGAAATACAAAGTTCGTGAGCGATGAAATCAAAGTCTATTTGAAAGAAGCGGGTTTCGTAGGGTATAGAAGATGTGGTTAATCCTCTTGATGTGACGTAGAGGGTGACGTTCCACCAGTGATTGATAAGTGGAGTTAATTCCATGCGGATTTTTCCGATTACTTGCGTCCATAGCTGTAGGGTAGAAGATGTTTCTTGCCACGATTTTATCGGTAATGATGGGAAAGCTTCGCTATTATTTGCCATTATTAATTTTGATTTTTAGGGTTTACTGAAAGTTGGGAATTTACATCAAGCCATCATAACAATAATATTCTAAGAAGCAGCGTTATTAATAAGTTTCATTAATTGCAACAACTTATGTAGAGACGTAACAGTGTTACGTCTCCCAACAATTAGAAAACAAACGAATTTATTAGAATTTAGAATTTAGAATTTATGCAATCAAAATTATTAGTTATTAATTGATTAATCGATTAATTGGTGCGTGACGGTAATATCAATTTTGTTGATGAATTTTGATAATTTATAGTAACCCTCACGCATCCTAAAATATTAAATTAGTCCGCTCACAACTGTGTTGAATTTTTCATAAGGAACTATTCCTACAATTGTTTCTATAAGATTTCCATCTTTGTAAATCATTACGGTCGGAATACTCTTTATATTCAATCTTTTAGCTAAATTAGAGTTTTCCCCCAGGTCTACTTTTGCGACTTTAATTTTACCCTTATATTCTTTAGCTAGTTGTTCCATCATTGGAGCAATCATTTTACAAGGACCGCACCAAGTTGCGGTAAAGTCACATATAAATACACCGTTACTGGTTGAAAGTGTATCAAATTCTTTTTCTTGGATATATTCGACTGCTATTGTTTCTTGCATGGTATTTTTTTGGTTATCAAGCTATTTTTTTATTAGTACTAACGCAAATTAATCCGCTTATTCAGTAATTATCAAAAAACTTGCTATGTAAGGATAATATTATTTCTCCTTACTTTCTATTCCCTAATCCTTATCCCCTATTTCCTATTCCCTTTTATACGACTATTGAATGTCGCATAAAAAGTAAGAAAACAACATTAATATAAAGCGTCTTCTTGATGAGTTTGAATCTTACAATCTGATGTAGGAATAGTAACGCAAGTTAATACAAATCCCTCAGCAATTTGGTCTTCGTCGAGAAATGCTTGGTCTGATTGGTCTACTTCACCAGAGATGACTTTTCCAGCACAGCTAGAGCAGGAACCAGCACGACAAGAAACTGGAAGGTCAATATCTTGTTCTTCAGCAGCATCAAAAATATATTGGTCGTCTTCAACTTCGATGGTTTTATTTAATCCTTCGTCGTTGACTAATGTTACTTGATATGTTCCCATTATTCTCTCTTTAAAAAACTTAAAATTTGTGTTCTTGAACGGTGGTTTTGAATTTTTAAACTTGATGTACTATCTCTCTATAGTTAAGTACTTAAGTTCAAAAATTTTTTAAGCTAATAATTGATTTAACAAGCAGGTTGGTAAAAATAAAAAAGCAAACAGCGTTAAATTATCTCGGTGAAAATAAAGAATCTTGAGCATGGAAAAAATTAAAGTTAATTCTTCAGCCCAACTAAGAACCGAAATTTAAAATGCTTTCTTTTTTGCCCAAACAACCCGATAATATCTGATAGGGCTTTAATGCAGTACGGATAATTTCCATTCTTCAGATTACAACAACCTTTAGAAAGGCAATCCCTTTGTCATGCCAGCTTTTTAGCCTCACGACTGTTACATCTCTTTTATGGTACAAAAATTTGTATACATAATGTGTAATTTGTTAAAAAAACTTCATAAAAACTCATAAATTTAAATGCGAATCATATGAAAGTCAAAATTGCAAGTTATACAGATTCATATCAAGTATGAAATTCCTCGGTATTGATTTAGGTTGGCAATCTCAACCAAGTGGTTTATGTTATTTAGAATTGATTGATGGAAAACTACGATTGCAAGACTTAGATAGAAAAGATGAGATTGCAGATATCCTGGTTTGGGTTGGTAATTGCGTAAAAACAGAAGAGAGCGCTATTATTGCCGTTGATGCACCGACTCTTATTCCTAATGCTACCGGAAGCCGTTTACCTGACAAACTTACTCATAAACACTTTGGTAAATATCATGCTGGATGTTACCCTGCTAATCTTGGTTTGGCTTTTGCTCAACGGACGGTTAATTTTGGTTTAGAGTTAGAGTCTCGCGGTTATTTTCATGCACCAACTATTGAAGCGCAAAAGCTTGGTAGATATCAAATTGAAGTATTTCCGCATCCTGCAATAGTTCAGCTTTTCAAATTACAAAAAATACTCAAATATAAAAAAGGAAAAATAGGAGAACGTAGTCTAGAATTGACCAAGCTTTATAATTATATTATCGATATTTTACCAACTCTGGAACCAAATTTGAAATTGGATAATAGTTCTGATTTGTTAAAATTTGGATTTTTAAATTCAACCTGTACGGGTAAAATTCTCAAAGCAGACGAAGATAAACTAGACAGTATTATCTGTGCTTATGTCGCAGCTTACTGGTGGTATTGGGGAGAGCAGCGGAATTTAGTATTAGGAGATGCAAGCACTGGTTATATTGTAATTCCTCATAGAATTCAGGAATAAAAAAAGTAGAAGCACCATATTTTATAATCCGAGCAAATCTATTTCATCATTTTTCTTGTAGCAAAATCAAATTTGCTAAATACTGCTCGGGTTTACCTTCAATAGGCTTAATACTCATCATTCCTTGCCAAGAAATGTTGTTTTTATCTTTTAACGACCACATACTAAAAGCAGCTTGATTGTTTTGTGCATCAGCCATTTTTATCCAACCAGCTTGCTGCATCTGAATTATATAATGTTGATTTAATTGTTGAAGATTTAATTGAGATTCTAAATTTGCCATAGAACTGGACATTTCAGAACTAAAACCTCCAACTTGCTTGGGAGTTACTTTTGTATTTGCTGGTGGTTTTAGTATGGGAGTTTTAGCAAAACTAAAGGATAAACCCTTGACTAAAAATCGACAAGAAGAATCGGATTCATTCGTATTCAAAGACATACCAACTTCTGTGGACGTATTTTCTGGTTGGTTAATATTTACCTGTAGTAGAGGACCTTTTTCTGACTTACAGAAGCTTAAATTCTCCTCGAACTCAGTTGCTGATGTTACGAAAGCTCGCTTTGGTGACATATCTTCTTGCTGTTTCCATCCCTTCTGTACGAGTTGCGTTTCATAAAAAGATTTTACCTGTGTTGCTACAACTGGTATATCTAATGCGATTTCATAGATATCTTCACCCCTTTTTATACTACCGACAATCTCAGCTTCGGAAGGCTGGGGAATTTCTGTTGATAAATCATCGGGTAGTTTTCCGATAAAAACTTGGCTTTTTCTTCCTCTAAAAAAATCAACTCTGTTTAATCTTAGTAACCTTTCTAATACTTTTGTAGATATCATCTTATCATCATTATTTGAGAGTTCTGCTACTGCTACCCGAGTTGGAATTACAACCGCTAATAGTATGATTAGTGGGAATAACAGTAATGCTAGTAAGTTTGGTTTATTCATGATTTTAGATGTTAATTGAAGTGAAAATGGAAGCTTTAAGCCATGATTTTTCTTAAACACTCAAATACTCAGCTCTTTTAATCAATTAAGCCTACTTCTCTAGCTCTATTTAAAGTCACAATTCTAATATTTTTACCCTGACTTTTTAATTTTGTGCTATCAATACCGAGAACTTCTTGTACACCATTCCAATAATTACGTATCATCCGTTCCGATACGCGAATATTTTGTGCTATTACTTTATCTTGTAAACCTTCTCTAAAAGCTAAATTGAGCAGTCTTTGCCATTCTGGTTTTAATTGCGAGTGAAACTTATTTTCGTGAATCTTTTTGTGAATCTCTTGGAGATGAGTTAATCCCTGTAATGACCAATTAACTTGCTGCACCATCTCTGTATCTGAAAGACCTTTACGAGCAGCAACAAATCCCTTTTGGTAAAGTTTTATTTTGGGAATAATTCGTGCCAAATTTTCAATATATTCGCTACAAATAAACAAATTAGTTTCTGGATGATTATCCATTATATAAATCAGCAATTGCATCCCCGTACTTATTTTTGTCCTGAATCCTGGTTTTTTGGATATCATTAAATCCATTATTACTAAATCTGGCTTGAATACTTTAATTTGGTGGAGAGCCATATCTGCTGTTTGTGCTATCAAAACTTTTGCATCAGAATATTGAGAGTTTAAAATTTCAATTGTTTCACATAAAAATATCTCATTAGCTTCGTCAACTAACAAAATTTTCAAAGATGTTTTAAGAGATAAATTATTGGCATTTCGTGACTTTATAGTTATCATAGATATCAAACATGGATAGATGTTAACTATTAGTACATTAGCTAATCAAACTATACAAAGCATATGTACAAAGTCATTTCAAAATATTACTAAAGTCATGTTGTTTTTCGTACAGTATGTCATAGTATATTCCATGATGATATAGCTTTCGGTTATAGATAAAATCATGAATGAACGGGTATTTTTTCTACCTAAAGTATTACGTTATCTAGAATGGACGATTTTAATTGTAATTCTCTTAGTTGTGCTGCTGATGCTCGCACTAGCGAATTACTTTAAATTTCCAGCATATCCCGATTCTTTGCTGCCATTTTTTATGGTTTTTGTTTCTTTAGCTGGCTGTGGAATATTAAGTATTATATTTCCTGTAAATCGTCCTTTATGGCAAATAAGACTTTATATATTTTTGGAAATGCTATTAATTATTCCTACTGTAATGATGGGTGTAGGATTTGAGATTTTATTATATTTTTATATTGGTAAAAGCTGCTTTTTACTAAGTAGAAAAGATGTATTATTTACGGCTATTGCTAGCTGTATTGTTTGGAATATTTTATCTATAATTAATTTCATTTATAGGTTTGATGAAGCCAAAGAATATTTAATAGCTCATCTTAATGATGTGTATGTTCTTGAGTATATGATTCCACACAACTTAATAATTGGTGTTTCTGGTTATTCGTTAGCATCTATTTTTGTAATTATGTTTTGCTACCTAGCACTTGCTGAACAAAAAAGCCGTAAGAAAGCGGAAAAATTGGCTCAGGAAGTAGAAGCTTTAGCATCTAAACTAGAAAGACATCGGATAGCTCGCGATATTCATGATTCTTTAGGACATTCTCTAACTACCCTTGACGTACAGTTAGAATTAGCCAACAAGTTAGCTGTGAGTAAACCGGAAAATGCTTTGAAAACTGTCAATATTTGCAAACAACTGTCTTCTCAATGTCTTGTAGAGGTAAGACGAGCAGTAAGGACGATGCGTGATTCTACTTTTAATTTACATCAGGCTTTACAAACTTTAGTTGAACAGGTGCAACAAAATCAAAATTTAGACATTTATTTGGAAATAAACTTGCCAAATTTACCTTTACAAACTGCTCATCAATTATATTGTATTGCCAAGGAAGGATTAACTAATATTCAAAAGCACGCTGATGCTTCTCAAGTTACTTTGAAGGGAGAAATAAAGTTTAATAATATCGTATTGCAAATTATTGATAACGGTAAAGGTTTCAATTTCGATGCTCCTCATTCTGGTTTTGGTTTAAAGGGAATGCAAGAGCGGGTAGATATTTTGGCAGGAGAGATGATAATTGATAGTCGGAAAATTCAAGGTACTTGTATTAATATCTTGATTCCATTTTAATTAAGGTCAACAAAAAACTATTGCGATTTAAATTTTTTGGGATAGGAATTTTTGTAAATATATTGAATATTTTTATCTTGTTTAAATTTGCTTTGGCTTGAAACTAGATTCCTAGATAATATATGTAGGAACTTATAATGAATAATATCTTTAGCATTCATAATGTATTTAGATTATCCTTTTGCAAGGTGACTTAACTAAACTCTCTGTTAAAGCTTATTATTTGTAGATTAACTAATAACTATTAGAAAATCATATGTAGAAAGTCATGTAAACACATTACTAAAGTCATGTATTTTCCTAATGGTGAATACCCTAATATATTTTATTGATAGATGAGCAAAACTTAATTGCACCTTAAAATATGAATAATCGCATAATTTCTATACTCAAAGTAATTTTGATTAGTCGCAATTTTTGACTTCTATTTGAGGATAATTAGTTTCTTTGTATGTTTTGACAATTAAGAATAAACCGATAATAGAAATCATAATACTAATTGCGAATACTCCGGGATAACCAATTGTTTTAGCAAGAATACCGCTCGTAGCTGCTGCAAAAATACCACCGAAGTAAACTATCGAGTTTTGCATGGTGTAATCCGTCCCAGCGGTATCTATGTTGCTTTTGTCCATCATTAGAGTGTACAAAGGTGTAGTTGCCATACCGATGGAAATTTGGACGCATATAGCAACAAAATAAAGTACGCTTAAGTTGGTTATACCAAATGCTGGTAGTAAGTAAGTGCAAATGGCAAGGGTACGGATTAAGCCAAATAGAATCAGAGATTTTTTTCTTCCCAAGGGTACAATCAATAAGCCAGCAAGAATAGCTCCCAGTATTCCAGCGCTATAGCTCACTATTCCCAGTAATAAACCAATTTCTGCTAAAGATAGTCCGATATCTACCAATAATGGACGGAACATTGTAGTTGCCATCATCGTACCGGAAGAATAAAATACCAGCATTAGCAACCATTTTCTCATTCCTGGACGACGGTAGAAGGTGATTAAATTTTTTAAACCAGGTGCATTTTTTGAAGATGTTGGAGGTTTATTGATTCGCTCTCGATGTCTTATAATTGGTATGAGAGCTATCAGCATGATTAAAGCCATTGTTAATAAAGTTGCTCTCCATCCCCAACGGCTCAGTAAAATCAACATTCCACCACCACCAATTACAGCACCGGTATAGTTACCCGATGTTTGTATCCCGTTCCCCAGACCTCGTTCTTGAGGTTCAAGCAATCCCACCGCTAAAGCATCTGTTGCAATATCTTGGCTGGAGCATAGGAAAGACAGCAGTAACATTCCTAAGAGTAAAATTACAAAGTTTTGATTGATACCTAAAAATGCCAAGCTGATAACGGTACAAATAACTAGAAATTGAAAGCAGATAATCCAAAATTTGTAATGACCCCAGCGAGTGAAACCGTAGCGGTCGATGAGGGGAGACCAAAGAAATTTGAGCATCACGGGGATGACAACCAAGGGTAATAAACCAATGAGCTGCAATGACACCCCTTTTTGACGCATAAATACAGGGAGAGCTTGGTAGATGAAAAAAGCTGGGATAAATTGGGAAACGTATAAGCTTCCGATTAAGGTTAGTTTTTTTAGGCTTTTGGTGTTAATCACTGGGAGTTGGTAATGGGTAATTGGTAATTGGTAATTGGTAATTGGTAATTGGTAGTAAAAAAGTTTATAGTAAGAGTTTTAACTCTTATATTGAAGATTAAAATCTTTACTACAAACACTTCAATAATTAATTAAAATTTGACAGAAACTGAACCAATTACGGTAAAAGGTGCGCCGGGTTCAATATTACGAAATCTGGAAAAAGGGGCACCTTGAACGTAGTTTACATCAAAAATATTCTTAAAGTTAAGTGCGGCTCGCCAATTATCTTTTTTGTAGAAAAAAGCAGCGTTTGTCAGGAAATAACTGCCTAAATCAAAGGTATTGGCTAAATCACCTTTACGATTTCCGACGTAATTAAAACCAATTCCCAACCCTAATCCTTCTAAATCTCCCTGTTGAATTGTATAGGTTGTCCACAAACTTGCGCTATGTTCGGGTATACCTACTAATTTATTACCAATTGGGGTAACGTTATCTTCAGTTACTTCAGCATCGGTGTAACTATAGGAAGCAATAATGTCCCATCCCGGTGAAATTTTTCCGGTTAAATCCAGTTCGATACCCCGACTTCTTTGTTCTCCTGTCGCTACTGAAACACCAGCTAAATTCGGAAATCTCGGGTCTGGTGAAGCAATATTCTTCTTAGTAATATCGTAATATGCTAGAGTCGCGAAGAGTCTATCTTTGAAGAGTTCGGATTTGACCCCGATTTCGTATCCTTCACCCTCTTCAGGTTCAAGAAAATCACCATCGGTTGTGACTCCACTATTAGGAGTAAAAGAGCGGGAATAACTAGCGTAAAGAGACATTTCGGGAATGGGTTGATATACAATACCCAATCGAGGAATTAAAGCATCGGGATTTTGAGTTGATTCGCTACCAGTTCTATCTAAAAAGGATGGATTTGAGGTTTGTTTTTGCTCTATAGTATCGTAACGTAATCCAGCAAGTAGTTTAAGGTTATCAGAGAAAGCAATTTGGTCTTGTAAAAACAATCCTAGTTTAGATGTTCTGACTTCCTGACTTCTTCCTAAAATTGGTATTTCATCAAATCCGAGTCTTGGAGTACTTCCATAAACAGGATTAAAAATATTCAGAATTGATGGTTGGGCTAAATTTAGTTTTACTTCGATATCGCTATAATCTCGATTCCAATCAACACCGAATAGTAAAGTATGTTTGATTGAACCAGTTTCAAATTTACCGACGACATTGGTTTGTAATCCAATATCATTCTGTAACCATTCTGTAGCAGCATTCGCACGATTTACATTCCCTGTAGCTTCATCAAATCCCAGAGGAGCAAAAACGTTTTGGTTTATCTGCTGATTGCTGAAACGAAAAGCATTGCGAATTAACCAGTTGTCATTGAAACGATGTTCAAAAGAATACCCCGTACTCAGAAAATCTTTTTCATTGAAATCATCCGGTTCGTTAACAATCCGACTCCGGGGTACATCGATAATTCCATCACCAAATGCAACTAATCCGGTATCATAGGGACGTTTATCGTGTAAATATTCAAAATTGAAGGTTAAATCAGTTTTTTCGTTAATATTCCAGGTAACGATAGGAGCAATAAACTGACGCTGAATATTTTGGTCGAAATCCCGAAATCCTTCATCATTTTGTATCAAAGCATTCAACCGATAGCGGACATTTTTATCGGGTGTTAAAGCATCGGAAAAATCAATTCTGGGTTGTACAAAACCGCGAGAACCAATTTGTAATTCTGCTTCATATAGAGGTTCGGAAGTTGGTTTTTTAGTAACAAGATTAATAGTTCCACCGGGTTGAACTTCACCATATAAAATAGAAGCAGGACCTTTTAAAACTTCAATACGCTCTAGATTTGCAGTTTCTGGAAGAGTTAAAATACCGGAACCACTCACAGAAGAAGGAGATTGACTAAAACCGTCTTTCATAGTCCTAGCACGTTCAAATCCACGAATACTAAATTGAAAACCTCCACCTTCGGAACTATTTCCAATTACACCGCTAACATTACGTAAAGCTTCATCAAGTCTAGTTACCTGTTGGTCTTTTAATATTTCCTGGGGAACGACTTGAATTGATTGAGGAATATCGCGGATAGCCGTATCAATTCTAGTTCCAGTAGTAGCATTTGGTACGCGGTATCCGTCTCTTTCTCCAGTTACTATTAATTCAATTGGTTCTTGTTGTGATTCTGTTGGAGAAGGTTTTGGAGTTGGTTTCTGTACTGTATTTGTAACTGGTGATAAAGCAAATATCAGAGCTTGATTGCTATCAAAGAGTTCGACTTTTGGTAAATTAGATTCTCCTACGACTTTAATTTGAATACTATTTTTATCTTTATTCGTAACTATGACTTCGGAAATACCATCAACTGGATTTATTTGACTAAATACATTTTTTTCAGATAATTTCAGTTGAGCATTAGGAATTTCTGCAATAAAGTTTTTCCCCTGACTGCGATTCAATACCTGTAATTTTCTAGCAGCAGTTGTTTCTATAATTAATTCAATTCCTTTATTAGTTTCAGCTAATTTAACTCCAGTTACTTCAACTACTTCTGTTACAGTTTGAGAATTTATTTGTCCTGATTCGACTGGTGTTTGACTATCCTGACTTTTGACATTATTTGCTAACAATACCCAAACCGAACCAGATATCAACAGAATTTGAATTATTTTTAATAGTTTCATTTATTTTTACCGTTAGCTTTGGAAACAACTAAACAAAATTGACAATCACCTATGAGTTTTTGAGTCGTCATATTTATATAGAAGTTAAATTTACCTATTCATAATTAATAATAATTCTCGAATACTGCGTAAATAAAATATTACGTCCAATATCCCTAAAATTTCTAGTCCTTAAACGGATTTTCTTTTGCCCCAAACGGATTATTTAATTAATAAAAATACTTATAAGGAGTTTAAATTGCAATTATTTAATAATTATTAAATAAAATCATCATATTGTCACGAAATTTTATATAAATTGACCTGATATTAAAATGATTAAAAATTTTATTTTGTGAGATTTTTATTGTTACGACATAACCAGAATTGAGATAAAAGTATAAAATGCAATATGTATGTTAGATTACTTTAATTTTCTCTTTAAACAAGCACTTGGAGAAACGCCAAACTGATTTTTAAAAGCAGTATTAAATCGACTCAGACTGCTGTAACCAACTATGCGAGCAGCTTCGGATACTCTAATATTTTGGTTTATTAATAACTGACGCGCTTGTTCCATTCTATGAGTTCTTAAATAGCCAAATACAGTAGTATTAAAAACCTGACGAAAACCCAATTTCAATTTATAGTCATTGATTCCGACAATTTTTGCTAAATTCAATAAAGATGGAGGATTTTCAATATTTTTGATTAAAATTTCTCTTGCATAATAAATACGTTCAACATCATCAGATTTAAGAGTTTTTGTATTTTTGGTTGGTTTAGCCTTATCTTTTAGCTGTGCTAGTTTCAAAACAATTAATTCTAAAGCCTTACTTTCCAAATACATCTGCTTCATTACACCTTGATAAGAACAATTTATCAGTTGATGTAAAGCCATCTGCATTTGAGGAGTTAGTATATCTGTTTCATAAAAAGATTTTTCTTTTTTACCTTCTATAATATTTAGTAAATCAGCAGGTAAATAATTAGCGTTATCTTCAATCAGTTGATAAATAAACTGTGGTTCTATATAAATTTCTACAACATGAGTATGCTGTTTCGCAGCACATTCCCAAACACCAATTGAATCTGCTCCTCCAAAAAGTATCAGATTTTGAGTAGCTTTTAAATCTAGAGAAAAGTTTTTATGAGAATTAGAAACAGTTCCCCTAGCATAACCATTCAAATAAAAATTGAATTCAAACGGGTCGGATTCTAAAAAATTAGCTTTGATTGCAAAATTTTCTAGAGGATTAATACTGTTAATTTGAATCCCCAATCCGGGACGTAATTGAGCAATATTAATCGAACCGTTTGCTAAGTGAGACGGGAACTTAATATAGGTTTCAATATTTGTAACTTCGCAGACAAACCCGTATTCCAGTTTCAATTGTTCAAGAAACTTGCTATAGTTTTGGCGGGGTAAATTTAGCTGCATATATATGAAATGTCTGCTAGTTTTACTATTTATCAATAATTTGGCTAATCTAAAAATCTATATTAAATGAGAATACTTGTCAATCTTTCTGTGGTTTTAATATATAAATTTGATTGGGATAAATGATTGTTACTTAGAAAGTAGAAGCTAACCGTAAAATTATCTCAATCAGAAATTATTAATAACTATTTCCAATAATATTGGATATAAACAGCGATACAAATATCCAAATATGAAAATCAGCTATTCTATCTCGGATTTAAACGAACTGTTTACACAAGTGAGTCAGCAAACGGATTCTACTAAAGAAACCAAACAAATATTTGCGCGTCGTCGTTTGACTTATGATTGTACTGCTAGTTTGGTTGAAAAAGATAATCCAGAATGGATGACAATTGCGGATAAATTTGCGGAGCGTTTCGGCAATATTATTGATGCTTTACGTAACTTACCGGATTTTCGGATTTTTAAATTGACCCCTTATAAAGGATTATTTGTCATTGGTTTTGGAGCAGCTTATCGTATTAGCGGTGAGAATCTTGATGATTTAATGCACATTACTGGAAACGGTCACGGTCATAGTAAAGAACAATGGAAATTTGGACGCATATTGCGACAAAGTAAAGCACGGGAAAATTAGTTACACTTTTATTCAAGTCGATATGTTTGTGTAATTTTTCGTCCTTGTATTCCATTAGAACTAGGTTCAAATTTGCAGGTACGACGTACCTGTTCCAAATGGTAGTTATTCAATCTATCGTTTCCGCTACCATTAATCAAACGCACGTTAGTAACATTTCCCTGGGTATCAGCATCAACAGCTACGGTTATTTTACCTTCTATTCGTTGTTTTTCTGCCCAATTCGGATATTCTGCGTTGCATTCACGAAAAGCTCCCCGTCCGTCGCCGTCACCAACTGAATCACCCGTACCGTCACCAATTCCAGAATCAGTGCTGGGTGCAGTGGCGATGTTACTACCTCCAATGATACGCCTTCTTCTTGTAGGAGTAGTACTAGAAGTATCGGGTAAAGAAGGTGGTGTATTGTTGCTACTAATTTGCCGATTTTCTTGACTTTCTTTAAGAGAACCGATTAATCCACTAGTATCTGGTTGAGCAATGGGTTTGGGTTGTTCTACAGGAGGAGCTGTGGGAATCGAAAATTCCCGTGGTTTTATCGGTTCTGATTGTGGAATTGGCGAGGGTTGTTGTATGGGAGGATTTATAGGTTCTGGCTTCGGTTGAGGTATTGGCTTTAATTCTTCTACAGGAGGAGTTGTAGGAATTGAAAATTCCCGTGGTGTTCTTGCTTGTAATTGTGGTTGGGGTACTGGTGAGGGTTGCTCTACAGGGGGAGTTGTTAATTTTGGTTTTGGTTGGGTTATTGGTGGCTGTACAGGAGTAGTAGTAGGAATCTTAAATTCCTCTGATAATTTTGATTGTAGTACTGGTTCTTCAGGTTGTGGTTTTGGAATCACCGGCTGCTGTACTACAGGAGGTGATATTGGTTTGATTGGGGGAATATCTAGTTTGGGAAGCGGTGGTTGTTCTACTACAGGTGGTGGTGGAGCAACTCTAGGCTGTGTGGGTATCGGTTCAAATAAACGTGGAGCTTGAGAACCACCACTAATTCGAGACTGAGTGGTCGTATCTTGTGTAATGTTAGGTTCTGGTTCTGGCTTTGGCTCTGGCTCTGGCTCTGGCTCTGGTTTTTCTTGTTTCGGTTCTATCTTCTCTGGTTCTGGCTTCGGCTTTTCTTCTTCTTTGGGTTCAATTTCTTCTATAGGAGTATCAAGAAGAGTTATTTCAACTGGTTCTTCTTCAATTTCAGGTACCCTATTTAAATACTTGACAATACCAGAAGCTAACAGCGTCAGGTGAAATAATAGCGAACCTGCTAAACTGCATGCTAAAAAAATTCTTAGAGCTTTTGATTCTCTTTTTCGCTGCTGTAGCGCTATGTTAGAAAAGCTCATGGTAATAAATGATTAAGAATGATATTTTTGCATAGATTTGCAATTTTAAGAGAAATAAACGTAAAAGTCAATTAATTTACCCGCACAATTACTTAAGAATTATTTGCAAATGCCAAGTAAATATATTTGTAATTTTAAAGTAATAAAATTCTTGCAAATCAATACTCTTTAATATTTATAGGGTTTATCCGATTAAATTAATAGTATCTTTAGTTAAAGAAGTAAAAATACCTTAAGGCTGAATTTATTATTGATTTTTGATACCTTAGTAAGATTGACATTTATTCTCATTTATTATAAGTTTACCTAATAACCTCTATCTCCTATACGTATGGGCGGTAGTAATGACCTTCATAACTAACTTGAGAATTATACATGGCAATAAGTAATATATTCTCGGCAGGTGGGGTGGTGATGATACCTCTGCTGGGATTTTCGGTATTGGCATTGGCGCTGATTGTCGAAAGAATGAGGTTTTGGCTGAAGATAAATAACCGTCAGACTGATGTGGTACGAGATGTATTAACTCTGTATCGTCGCAATAACGTTGTGGGTGCAATTGACGGATTGCG
>JBCBHT010000107.1:0-21845 GCA_038525335.1 Cyanobacteria bacterium J06621_15
CGATTCATAGTATCTTCCAGGCTTTCACCTCCTGGTGGACGCACTGAGAACGAACGTCGCCATTGATGCACTAGTTCTTCACCCAGTCTTTCGGCTGTTTTGGCTTTATTTAATCCTTGTAAATCGCCGTAATACCTTTCATCTAGAGACATACTGGTAAATATAGGCAATTCCTCAGAACAATCTCCCTCATATTTATCCCATCCGTGCCACTGGGGGTCATCCGAGTTATGTTTTATCACCGGATTTTTTCCACCACAAATTTTTTCGTTTTCAGTCAGACAAATAACTGCTGTCTCAATAGCGCGAACTAACAAGCTTGTAAAACAAACATCAACTTTATAATCTTTTAACTTATACGCGGCTATTGTCGCTTCTAATCGTCCTATTTTATTCAAAGGAACATCAACCCAACCGCTAAAACGATTTGCTGCATTCCAAGTACTTTGTCCGTGACGGATTAAAATAAGTTTAGACATTATTTACAGGTCAAAGGTCAAAGGTTAAAGGTTAAAGGTTAAAGGTTAAAAGTAGGTATTTATAAGCTTTTAATTAATAACTCTTAACTCTTAACTCCTCACTCCTAGCTTTCCCTATTACCAATTACCCATCACGAATTACGAATTACGAATTACGAATTACGAATTATATTCACCCATTAGGCTGAAATCGCTTCTCCAATAGTATGAACTTTTATCAAGCTAGTGCTTCCCGGTTTTCCTACAGGTATACCAGATGTAATTACTACTTTGTCTCCTTGTTGAGCAATTCCCATTTGGACAACGGTATCAATCAGGTTGATTAACATTTCTTCTGTTTTGGAAGTTGAGGTGATAAGTAAGGGTTCAACTCCCCAAGAAAGTGCTAGCTGACGGTAGGAAATTTCCTCGGATGTTAAAGCGATGATTCTGGTTGTGGGACGATATTTTGAAACTAGTTTCGCGGTACTTCCCGATGAAGTGTGACATAAAATAGCTTTGGCTCCCACCTCATAAGCCATTCTACATACTGCTTCAGCTACAGATTCGGTGACGCTGAGACTTCCAGCTTGATAACCGTAAGATTGTAGGGTTCCGTCGGGTAATGATTTTTCTGTTTCTACAGCAATTTTACTCATCATTTGTACTGCTGCGATGGGATATTTACCGACTGCTGTTTCTCCAGAGAGCATTATAGCGTCAGTACCATCAACTATAGAGTTTGCCACATCCGTTACTTCAGCTCTGGTCGGGTCTGACGCTTCTATCATGGATTCCAGCATCTGAGTAGCGGTGATTACGGGTTTACCAGCGCGGTTACAGCGACGAATAATATCTTTTTGAATTAGTGGGACTTGCTCTAAGGGAACTTCTACCCCCAAGTCACCACGAGCTACCATGATTCCGTCAACAACTTTTAAAATCTCATCAAAATTTTCAACAGCTTCACGTCTTTCAATTTTGGCAATGATGCGAATTTTTTTACCTGCTGCTTCAATCATCCGCTGTGCTGGTTCCAAATCCCCAGGGGAACGAACAAAAGAAACTGCGACTAAATCTAGATTATTTTGAATTCCGAAACGTAAATCTAATAAATCTTTTTCAGTAATCGAACTTACAGGGAGATGAGTTTGAGGTAGATTCACCCCTTTACGAGAAGAAATTTTTCCCCCGATTTTGACTTTTGCGCGAATTTTATCCGCATCTCTATCGACAACAGTTAATTTAATCCGACCGTCATTTATCATAATCGGTTCGGACACCCTGACCATTGCGAACAAAGTTGGTATCGGTAAAGGTAATTCATGAATACTATTACCCTTTTCTTGCTCAACAAAAGTAACTTCTTCCCCCTCTTCCACCATCAAACCGTCTTCTGGAAGCATACCCAAACGGATTTTCGGTCCGCATAAATCTTGTAGCAGAGCTAAGGGTTTTTCTGGAGGAGTGGGTATATTTCTGAGAATTTCAATAGTTTGACCGTGGAATTGATAATCCCCGTGAGAAAAATTCAACCGAGCTACATTCATTCCTGCATCAACCAAAGCTTTCAAAGTCTCTGGTGTCGATGTAGCAGGACCTACCGTGCAGATGATTTTGGTTTTACGCATGAATTTGGGAATAGGTAATGGGTAATGGGTAATGGGTAATGGGTCATAGGAGACAAGGAGATGAGTAGGTAAACAGGTAAGGAAGTGAAAGAAATAATTTCTCACCATTACTTCATCCTATTATCATTCCTAACTCTTCACTTCTAACTCCTAACTCCTAACTCCTAACTATTTCCAATTACCAATTACCAACTACCAATTACCAATATTTAAGCTACCGCCATTTCTGTATTTTGCAAAATTCCTTCTTTCTCTCCCATAGACAACATTAAGTCAACTACACGACAGGAGTAACCCCATTCGTTGTCGTACCAGGAAACTACTTTGAAGAAGTTGGAATTTAATTCGATTCCCGCACCTGCATCGAAAATGCTGGAATGAAAGTTACCCTGGAAGTCTGTAGATACTACTGCTTCTTCTGTATAACCTAGAATACCGCGCATATTACCTGCTGCGGCGTTTTTCATAGCGCTACAGATTGCTGCGTAGCTGGTAGATTTTTCGGTTTTGAAGGTTAAATCTACAACGGAAACGTCGGGTGTCGGTACTCGTAAAGCCATTCCGGTTAGTTTTCCTTTGAGTTCTGGTAATACTAGTGCTACGGCTTTTGCTGCACCTGTAGAAGCGGGAATAATGTTTTGAGCGGCACCTCTACCGGCTCGCAAGTCTTTCTTGGAGGGACCGTCCACGGTGGGTTGTGTAGCTGTCATTGCATGGACAGTGGTCATCAATCCTTCTGCTAAACCAAAGTTATCGTTGATGACCTTAGCAATCGGTGCCAAGCAGTTTGTGGTACAGCTAGCGTTAGAAACGATGGTGTCTTTTTCGGGGTCGAATAGGTCGTGATTTACACCCATCAATAAAGTTTTCACTTTTTCAGGGTCTTTAGTGGGAGCAGAAATTATCACTCTTTTTGCTCCTGCTTTTAAGTGATTTGATGCACTCTCATGAGTCGTGAAAAGTCCGGTACATTCGACTACGTAATCTACACCAAATTTTTCCCAGGGTAATTCTGCTGGGTTTCTTACGGAAATACAAGGAATAAAATGTCCGTTGACAACAATACCGTCTTCTTTGGCTTCAATATCTCCGTTAAATTTGCCGTGAGTAGAATCGTATTTTAATAAATAAGCCAGGTTTTCGGCTGGTACTAAATCGTTAATACCAACAAACTCGATATTAGGATTATCAATACCAGCACGGAATACCAATCTACCAATACGACCGAATCCGTTTATAGCTACTTTTAATTTACTCAATTTATTAGCTCCTTTTTTTCAGTTAACAGTGAACAGTTTTCACCCGAAGGGTGTGGATCATCAGTTACCAGTTACCAATGACCAGTTAACTGTTAACGTTCTGGTTTGTGAAAATATTGCTGATTTTCAACTATGGTTTAACAGTTAGTAATTAGTAAACAGCAAACGGTTCTGAATAAACAGTAAATAGCAAACAATTAGTAAAAATTGCTGGTAATTTATAACTAATGAATTACTTTTGTCATGTTAGAAGATTGTTGTTATTGAACTATGGGAGGTTAAAGGTTAAAGGTCAAAGGTCAAAGGTATTAAGGGATTTCCAGAAAATAAAATAACCCATTATATTGATAGAGTAAGGTGCTGAGGAGTCGAGGTGCTGAGGAGAAAAATTTTTACATTTTTCAAGGTTGGGATAATTTATTTCTTGGTGTTCCCTAAACCCTATTCCAACAAATAGAACTTACACATTTTGATTAGAATATATTATTGTTCCCAGGTTCCACCTGAGAATACAGTTTAAGAGGTTCTACCTCGCGATTATAGTTTAAAGGCAGAGCCTTTAAGATATGGGTTCCCAGCCGGAGACTAGGAATCAGTTATCCAGTTATAAAGTTAGAAGTAATAATAAAGAAAATATAAAAAAATATGATTATTCAAGTTACAAAGTAATCGTAAAAATCGCATCTCAACTTGATATTTATTAATATGTAATACATCCTACAATTCATTAATTATTAACAGTTAACTGATAACTGTTAACTGTTAACTGATAACTGTATTCTCACATTCACCTGTTTTCTCGAATTCGGTGATGTTTGACAAAGTTGTTTGAGCAATATTTTTTAAAGCGTTTTTGGTAAAGAATGCTTGATGGGCTGTGATGACTACGTTGGGGAATGTCAGTAATCTTTGAAAAATATCATCCTGAATTACTTCTAGCGATAAATCTTCAAAAAATAAATCCCCTTCTTGTTCGTATACGTCTAATCCTAAATAGCCTAATTTCTTGGATTTTAAAGCGTCGATTACGGCTTTTGTATCGATGAGTCCTCCTCGACTGGTATTTATCAGCATTGCTCCCGATTTAAATTGCTCTAAAGTTGTAGCGTTTATTAGATGATAGGATTCGGGAGTCAACGGACAATGGAGAGAAACGATGTCCGATTTAGCAAGCAATTCTGATAATTCTACATATTCAACACCCATTTCCAGACATTTAGGGTTTTGATAAATATCATATGCGAGCAAATTGCAGCCGAATCCTTTCATAATTTGAGCAAAACACATACCAATTTTACCGGTACCAACTATTCCGACAGTGGAACCGTGTAAATCAAATCCTAATAAACCATTTAGAGAAAAATTCGCTTCCCTGACTCGGTTATAAGCGCGGTGATACTTACGATTTAAAGTTAAAATTAATCCCGCTGCATGTTCGGCGACTGCATAAGGAGAATAAGCCGGGACTCGAACTACGGTGATTCCTAACTCAGTGGCTGTTTTAATATCAACATTGTTAAAACCCGCTGACCGTAACGCAATCAGCTTCGTTCCACCATTTGCGATCGCACTTAAAGTTTTGCTATCAAGTTTGTCGTTGATAAAAGCACAGACTGCCGGAAAACCTGAAGCTAAGGCAGTAGTTTCACTGCTTAATTTTGGCTCAAAATACACAAGCTCGTGACCGCTATTTGTATTAGCTTCGGAAAGAAAGTGGCGGTCGTATTTTTTGCTGCTGAATACTGCGACTTTCATTACGATTTTGGATTTTATTTTGCAAAAGGGAACAGGGAGTAAGTAGGGAGTAAGGAGAGGGAGAGGAGGGGGAAGAGGAGCCATTGCGTTGCGGAGGTTCCCTCCGTTGTAGCAAATGGCGTGGGGGAGAGGGGGAAGAGGAGACAAGGGGACAAGGAGAAATTAATTCTTAACTTCTAACTGTTCTCAATTACCCATTACCCATTACCTATTACCAATCTCCCATGCCCCATGCTCCATGCCCAATCCCCATTTCTTATTAATTACGACATTTTCAATCCAGCTTTATCACCAGAATATTCGTCGAGTTTGATTTCACAAGGTTCTACATTCCAGATTTCTTGACAATATTCCCATATTGCCCTATCGGATGAGAATTTACCCATGCGTGCGGAATTGATGATGGACATCTTAGTCCACTTTTCTTTATCCTGATAGGCTTGGGAAACTTTATCCTGAGTATCTATGTAGGATTGATAATCAGCGAACAACATAAACCTATCTTGGTTAAACAACGAATCCAACAGCGGTTTAAATAGGTTACGGTCTCCATCGGAGAAGTGTCCGCAGATTATCAAGTCGATGACTTCTTTTAGCTGGGGATTGGATTCGTAGTAGCTTCTGGGGTTGTATCCTTTGGCTTTGAGTTCGTATACTTCTGGGGTGGTTAAACCGCATAAGAAGAAGTTTTCCGCACCGACTTCTTCGCGAATTTCGACGTTAGCACCATCGAGAGTTCCGATTGTTAAGGAACCGTTGAGAGCAAATTTCATGTTACCGGTTCCAGAAGCTTCTTTCCCAGCAGTGGAAATTTGTTCGGAAAGCTCTGCACCTGCGTAAATTAATTGGCTCGAAGATACGTTGTAGTTAGGAATAAATGCGACTTTCAAACGTCCAGCAACATCAGCATCGCTATTAACTACGCTACCAACAGCATTAATTAATTTAATAATTAATTTAGCAATGAAGTAACCAGGTGCTGCTTTACCCGCGAAAATAAATGTCCGGGGTTGGATATCAGCTTGAGGATTTTTCTTGATGCGGTTGTAGAGGGTGATGATGTGGAAAGCGTTGAGTAACTGACGTTTGTATTCGTGCAGTCGCTTGACCTGTACGTCGAACAAGGAATTAGTATCTACTGTAATTCCGTTGGATTTTTTAATTAGCTTTGCTAAGTCTTCCTTATTAGCTTGCTTGATTTCGCGCCAAGTTTGTCTGAACTCTTTGTCATCTATGAACTTTTCTAACTTCTTGAGTTCATCAAGATTCTTAATCCAATCGGTACCGATTTTATCGGAAATTAAGCGAGAAAGTCGAGGATTACCCATTAACAACCAGCGACGGGGAGTTACACCGTTGGTCTTGTTAATAAATTTCTCTGGGAATAATTCATAGAAGTCGTGGAGAACATCTTTTTTAAGCAGCTCTGTATGTAGAGCAGCTACCCCATTAATTTTATAGCTACCCACACAAGCTAAATGCGCCATGCGGACTTTCTTGTCATCACCTTCTTCAATTAGAGACAGTCGCGAAATTTTTTCTAAATCTCCTGGATAACGTCTTCTAACTTCACTTAAAAAGCGGAAGTTGATTTCGTAAATAATTTCTAGATGTCTGGGTAACAATCTACCGAACAATTCTACGGGCCAGCGTTCCAATGCTTCTGGCAACAAGGTATGGTTAGTATAGGCAAAGCTATTTTTAGTAATTTCCCATGCTTTGTCCCAAGGCATTTGATGTTCGTCAATTAGTAGACGCATCAATTCAGCGATACCAACTGAAGGATGGGTATCGTTAAGCTGAATTGCAGCTTTTTCGTGCAAATTGTCTAAAGTGTTAAATATTCTGTAGTGACGACGGAGAATATCTTGTAAAGAACAGGAAACGAAGAAATATTGCTGCTGCAAGCGCAATTCTTTACCCTGCATTGTATCGTCGTTGGGGTAGAGAACTTTTGAGATATTCTCCGAGAACATTTGACTACCTACAGCACCGATATAATCACCAGCGTTAAAGGCTTGTAAGTCGAATTCGTCTGTTGCTTCAGCTTTCCACAACCGCAGAATATTTACCGTATCAACACCGTAACCCGGAACTGGAGTATCGTAGGGAACTCCGGATACTTTCTGCTGCGGTACCCAACGGACTTGGAAACGCCCGCTTCTATCGTTATATACTTCGGTATGACCGCCAAACTTCACTTCCACGCGGTATTCGGGAAGAGGTAGCTCCCAAGCATTACCAAACAGCAACCACTTATCGGGGTTTTCAACCTGCCAACCGTTGCGAATAACTTGCTCAAAAATTCCGAATTCATAACGAATTCCATAACCAACAGCAGGGATTTCCAGAGTTGCTAAAGAGTCAAGATAGCAAGCTGCAAGTCTTCCCAAACCACCGTTACCCAATCCCGGTTCGCGCTCTTGTTCCAATAAATCTTCTAACTCTAACCCAGATTCTTTGAGAACAGTACGAATTTTTTCGTAAAGACCGAGATTAATTAAACTATTACCTGTATAGCGACCCATCAAAAACTCAGCCGAAAGGTAATAAACACTTTTTACACCTTTCTCAGAGTGAGTTTGGGCAGTTTTGATTCGTCTTTGCAAAATCCGGTCGCGAACGCTATGGGCAACAGCCATATAATAATCGTGCGGGGTAGCAAAATATTCGCCCTTACCTTGAACGTAATATAGGCTATCAGCAATGGCACGCTTGAGGGTTTCCTCACTCATACCAGTACGGTCATCTTCTACCCTAACCTTAGCCGTAGTAGGAATCGAAACATCTTGCGATTCTAACCGATTATATTTTTCCTTGGAACTGCTAGTCATATGGTGATGTTGGTAAGATATTCAATTTACAATTATTTCTAACCTATAGCTTTATAACATTCTTCTATTTGCACCTGCGTTTCTTATTAATAATTAAGTAACAATTGGGGAATGGGTAATTATACTCTAAACGGATTAATTATTGTAGGTTGGGTTGAGGTACGAAACCCAACAAAAACCTACTTACTGTTGGGTTTCACTTCGTTCAACCCAACCTACGAAAAGTTAAGTTTTTAGCCGTTGGGAGTATAATGTTACTACTTCTTACTCAATTATTTCAACGTTGTTATGCAAATATACCGTGTTTAATATTTAGTTAAGAAGAATAAAAAACTGATTATTGATTTGTAGCCTGTATTTCTTGCTTATTGAACTTAATGCGACCTACTATCAATTCTAATCCCCAATATTGCTAATTTTTACTCTTTTTGAGTATAAGTTTCATCGTAAATCTTATATTCAGAATTAAAAGTAGAAATAGATAGTTAACTCTAGCCTATCTATTGTGAAACTAGCAACGTTGACTGACCGATAAAGCCGAAAACTGTTAGTTAATTTTGTGAGGAGTCTGGGAATGAATTCAAAATCAGTTGCTTTGTTTCTAGCTTTAGGTTTGGCTGCAAGTATTACTGCTTGTGGTAGTGCTGATGTCGGTGGTGAAGGTGGTGAAGGTGCTGAACAAGTTGCACCAACTACCCTCGAAGAAGGTGGAGAAGGCGGCGAAGGCGGCGAAGGTGGTGAAGGTGGCGAAGGAGAAGCTACCGAAGCTATTGAAGGCGGCGAAGGCGGCGAAGGCGGCGAAGGTGGCGAAGGAGAAGCTACTGAAGGCGGCGAAGGTGGTGAAGGTGGCGAAGGAGAAGCTACTGAAGCTACTGAAGGCGGCGAAGGCGGCGAAGGTGGAGAAGGTGGAGAAGGTGGAGAAGGTGGCGAAGGATAAAAGCTACCAATAATCAATAATTCGCTTTTGTATCTGTTTGTAACTGTCTCGAATATTTAACAGCCTTTGCAATCAATAGCATTGGCTGTTTCTTTTATCTCGATGACTGCTTTTTTTGTGTGAGTTTAATTGTTTCGTGTGAGTAGAGAAGAAAAATGAAAAATATCTGGAAAAGTTTATTCGTAAGTCCATCTGTTTTAGTTGCGACTTTAATTTTGAGCGCTGCATCTGTTGCAGCAGAAACGCTAACGATATCAGAAAATACTCAAGAAGAAGCATTAGGACAGGTAACTTCTGTTTCCCAATTTTCTGACGTACAACCAACTGACTGGGCATTTCAAGCATTACAGTCTTTAGTAGAACGTTATGGCTGTATTGCTGGATACCCCAATAGTACTTTTCGCGGTAACCGTGCATTAACTCGCTTTGAATTTGCTGCGGGTTTGAATGCTTGCTTAGATAGAATGAATGAATTGATTGCTGTAGCTACAAGTAATGTAGGTACTGGTGATTTAAGCACAATCAAAAGATTGCAGTCAGAATTTTCTTCTGAGCTAGCAACATTGCGCGGTCGAGTTGATGCTCTAGAAGCCAGAACTGCTCAATTAGAAGAAAATCAGTTCTCTACAACTTCCAAATTAGAGGGAGAAGTAGTTATGGCTGTTACCGATACTTTTGAAGGTAGTAACTCAAACGAAAATACTACTTTCGGTGCAAGAGCGCGGATTAATTTCGTTACTAGTTTTACTGGTAAAGATACTCTCTACACTCGTATCCAAGCTAATAATATTTCCGATACTGCTGACGCTCCTTTAGCTTTTGCAGGTGATAGTGATACCAATGCATACTTAGATGGTTTATGGTATAGTTTCCCTTTAAGCAAATCTACTAACGTGATTGCTATAGCCAATGCAGGTGCGGCAGATGATGTAGTAGATACCGTTAACCAATTTGATGGTGACGGTACTGAAGGAGCTTTATCTAGCTTTGGTACTAGAAACCCTATCTATTATCAAATGGATGGTTCTGGATTAGGAATTACCCAGGAGTTAGGAGACAGTCTGTCAGTGAGTTTGGGCTATTTAGCTAGTAGCAGTAATGACCCTAGTCCAAGAAGTGGTTTGCTAAACGGTCCCTACGGTGCTTTAGCTCAATTAACATTTGAACCCAGCAAGCGTTTTAAAGTTGGTCTTACCTACATTAATGCTTACAACCAAGAAGGTTTACAAGGTGTAAATGTAGATACAAGTACACTTACAACTACACTTCCAGATACACTTACAAACTATGAGAGCGATTCTTATGGTATTCAAGCAACATTAGGTTTGGGTGACAACCTGGTACTAGGAGGCTGGGGGGGCTATACAAAAGCTCGTGACTTGAATAGTTCAACCGGTGATGCAGAAATTTGGAACTGGGCTGTTACTTTAGGACTACCCGACTTTGGTAAAAAAGGTAATTTAGCCGGTGTAATTTTTGGTATGACTCCTAAAGTTACAGATTCGAGCATTGCTAATGTAAGTAAATCCCGAGATACTTCTTACCACATCGAAGGATTCTATCAGTACAAAGTTAACGACAATATGAGCATTACTCCTGGAGTTATTTGGGTAACAGCACCTGGAAATGACAGTCGTAATGATGATGCAGTAATTGGTACTCTCAGAACTACCTTTACTTTCTAAGATTTTTCGTCATTAATTCTCACCATACCTAAATAAATGTAACCCTCTTCATTGAATTGAAGAGGTTTTTTTATTTTTATAGAAAGTCTTTGCTTATGAATATTAAATGCTAACAAGACATTTTTCCAACTGACTTTGAATTTTTTCAGCATCTAAATTTTGTCCGATAAAAACTAATTGATTAGACGGGTTTACAGTCCATTCATCTCTTTGAAAATTACAGCGTTTACCGCTCAGTTGAAAAATATGTCGTAATTTACTTCCTTGATACCAAATAATTCCTTTTCCTCTAAAAACTGTTTTGGGTAATTGTTCGTCTAAAAATTTATTGAATTTTTCTACACTTAAGGGTTTATCGCTGACAAAGGAAACGGACATAAAGTTATCTTCTTGCAGCCGATTCATGGAAGATGAGTTAACATGATGCTGTAGGGATGAATATACAAGTGTTTTTGAATCAAAAGTAGCTATATCTAATATCAAAGGTAATAAAACTTTTCCGTATTCCGAACGAATAATCTTAGCATCTACTTTAACTGAACTGATATATTCTTCTATTTCTTCAAGTTTTCTCTCAGATACTAAATCTATTTTATTTAAAATAATAATATCGCCATAAATAACTTGTTCTAAGGAAATCTGATTATCAAAATTATTTAAACTAAAATTTTCTGCATCCACAAGAGTTAGAATAGAATCTAAACGAGTAATATCTCTGAGGTTACTGCTAGCAAAAGTCATGATTAATGGTACTGGTTCTGCTAAACCAGTAGTTTCAATTACTATATAATCAATATTATCTTGCTCCAAAACTTTATCAATAGCATCTATTAAGCTAGCATTAATTGAACAACATATACAGCCATTACTGAGTAGTACCATATCTTCATCAATAGACACCAAAAGCTGACTATCAATATTTATTTCTCCAAATTCATTAACTAGAACTGCTATCTTTAAATTATTACGGTTAGTTAAAATATTATTTAATAAAGTCGTTTTACCGCTGCCGAGAAATCCTGTAATTATAGTCACAGGTGTTTTTTGGTTAGGGAGTTTTAATGTTTTGGTCATGACTATAGTAATTGAATTTTATTCTCGCTAACTACTTATATGTTCGAGAAATATAAAATATAAGATTTGCTCTATAGCCATGTTATATGATTTGCAAGAACTTTAGATACTGAGAAACCCGGTTTTTTAAAAAACCGGGTTGCTTAATTATTACTCATCAATTGATTCACAGTGTGTTACAGCATTCAAATTATTTTTCATACCTCTTCTGAGGTAGTTTCTGGATTATTGATAATTGATTCCCAACGTATAACAATTTGATTGATTAATACTTCTAATGATGCTGATAAATCATTAATTTGTTTTGTAACAGCTTCTAATTCTTGCTTAGCTGTTAAAAGCGTTTTATCCTGTATCGCTGGTTTAGTTAAAGTGAGATAAGACTGTATTGTTAATGCAACTTTAGCTAAAGCAATAATTGCTAAATGTAAATCTGACTCAACATTCTCAAGTATATCTTTGGATGTCAAAGGATTAGCTAATGCTGCAATGTCAGTGATATTTTCAACATTCAATGCATCGATTAATATAGGTATTTCATCTAATAAACTTAATCCAGAACTATTCTCTTGCAATCCTTTAATAGTTTCCTGAATCTGAGTTCTTAAAGATTTGCGTTGTTGAGTTAGCTTTTCTTCATATAGTTTTAGCTCGGTGACATCTTCAATTAGACCCTCAAGATGTAATGATTTTGTATTACTAGAAGAACTAGAGAAAATTCCTTGTCCTCTTTCCCAGATATATTTTACATCTTTATTTTTAGTTATGATTCGGTATGATATTTCATAGGGTTTTTCGTTTGCTAAAGCTTGCTGTACAGTCTCCCAAACATATTTTGAATCATCGGGATGAACCATATCACCATAAGAAACTATGTTGTTTCCAACTAAATCCGCAACTTTATAACCTGTTAATTTTTCGCAATCGCTGCTAATGTATTTCATCGTCCAATCAGCATCATTTAAACACCGATAGGAAACACAGCAAGAATATTGAGTAATATTGGTAATATCGCTTGCCATAAAGAATGTACAAGCTTGATTATTGATATCGATTTCTTCTGCTGAGAGTAGAAAACTTTTGATTTCTCCAGACTTTGTTCGTAACTGAAATATCTGCTGTTTTACAATCTTAGCGTACTGTAAAAGATATTTAATTGTAATCGGGTCTTGTTGATTAACCCAAACATTTATCTGAGTGTGAATTTTACCTATTACATCTTGTGCAAAATATCCTAGGATACGAGTAAATGTATTATTAATGTTAATAATTTCTTCTGTATTTTTATCAATGACCATCAAAATAGTACCAGAAGAAGAATGAATATCTAGCAAAAATTTATTATCTATTGCTTGCAGTCTTGCTGCTTTTCTCTGATGTAATCTGTCTCGTTCGTCATTAATATCTTTTAGTATTTTAAAGCTGGAGTTAAGATTATCACTTAACCCGCTAATGTAGCTAGAATGAATGCCATTTACGTTCTCATTTGTTATGTTTTGATAAGCAAAAATCAGACGATTTCGTAGTTTTTTCCAGCACATAGTTTTGAATTATTGAAGTAAAAAATTAGATTAACTAATAGAGATTTAGCAAAAAATAATTCACGATATTTGATAAATTTAAGTAATAAATTTAAATCATGAATTACTAATGACTTTTTTAATCACACGAGCATTGAATAAATTTTCTAACTATTGTAGAGAAAATTGGAGCGCGTCCAATTCCTCCAAAACTTCCTGGAAGACGAACCATAGATACACCTAAACAAGGAAAATGTCCTTTTGTTGCTCTGAGACTAAATGTTAATTGGGAATGAATTAACCAGTTATTATTAATTCTCCATCCCAGTTTTGTTCCTAATTCACATTCAGTTTCATAATCGATTTTATTAACACATTGCTGACAAATATTCTTCTGAGCAGTAAACCCAAATTTTCCTTTACTAGCTGTAGACCATAAATTATCTATAGTACACAAGTCTATACAAGAAATTTTGCTGATATCTTCTTCCGTGAGGATTTCTTCTTTCAATTTTCCAGAAGCTAAACGCATAACATCACGAGTTTCAATATCAGCTTCTCTCCAATTTTGAAATGCTAATAAATCGCGTAATTTACTATAATCAACGTCTCGTTCGCTTTTCAATTCTATTTGAGATAAAGGAATAATTTGTGAACCTTGTTGTTCTTCAATTGATTCTATATCTACTTTACTTAAATTAATTGTATTAACATCCTTAGAATAATATAACTGAGGTATCATATTCGGAATTGCTTCAAGTTTTTTATCTATATACTCGTGTAGTTCCTTGAAATCTACCCAGCCATCTTTATCAATATCAGCATCTCCAGTTTCTATACCTTCTAGTAAAGCAGTAGTATAAAATGAGAGTTCTTTATCTTCTTTAAAAGGGTAATCTACAGAATTAGAAGATGCTAAGATTATTCTTCCCGAACCACCTAATTCAGCTTCTATATCTACCGTATTTTTTGCAGAGTAATCATCTTTAATAGTTCCAGAAAAACAGCAATCTAAGATTACTACCTTATTTTCACATTGACTATCATCCATTGTTTGACGGATAAAACTAGCTGGTATAGCAGTACTTTCGATTAATTCACCACCAATTTCATATTTTTTTGTATCGGTTGCAGCAAAGAAAAGAGTACCATTATTATTGATAAGAGCGTGACCGGAGAAATATAAAATTAATACATCATCTTTATCTCTACCGGTAAAAAAGTCGTATATCCAATCTTGTATACTTTGCTCTGTTAATTCACCAGTTTCAGATTGTGTTTTTTGGTCGTATTCGGGAAGTAATACTATGACATCTTCTTCTTGAAATTGACCTATATTTTTGTCTAGCAATCTTTTTTGAACTGCTTTGACATCTTTGACAGCACTGGGTAGATTAAAAAATTCTGGCTCGTATATACTAATTCCAATTAATAAAGCTTTTTTAGTCATTAATTTGTACC
Source organism: Cyanobacteria bacterium J06621_15 (assembly GCA_038525335.1). GTDB lineage: Bacteria > Cyanobacteriota > Cyanobacteriia > Cyanobacteriales > Nostocaceae > Rivularia. The sequence goes on from JBCBHT010000107.1 coordinate 14,615, forward strand.
AACTACTTTGTTTTATTTATAATTACTGGCAAATATTTCCCGAGTCAATTATGAGATTTTAAATCGTTATTTTGATAGCCATCTATTAACGGTTTTTTCAAACCATTTCTCTTTTCGGAAGCTCGATTGTTAAGCATTTAGCTGACTAATTAAATTCTTTAGCATCAGGTCTTATCACTATAAATTTCATAGATTCACTGGTATTAATACATATCAATCAAAAATTATTAAGGATTCCATGATACATTTATCGCAATCCTATATGAGTCGTGAGAAATCTAGGTGCCAGAAACCCGGTTTTTTGGAAAAACCGGGTTTCTAAAATCTCACAAATGATTTAGGAATGCTATATCTCAAAACAAGCTTTTCTTTTTTTTGAATATACTTGCTTTATTACTTGAGATAGATAAATATTTAGAAGAAAGCATGTTGTTTTGGAGCGAAAACAATGAACAATAACAATCAACAATCTTTTCGTCTCCGTTGGTTAAAAAGTTTAGGTTCTAGTATTGCTATTGTTTTTGTATTTATTATCGCTTTAGTGTCTATTAAAAATTATTTGGTAAAAGACACTAAAAAGTGTGAACCTAAAGAAGGAAGAGTATCTAAAGAGATTGCAAATATTATTTGTGAAGTAGAAAATATAGAACAATTAGTTGCCATTGTTGGTTTAATAGTTTTAACAGTAGATGTACCCAAACAAGGAAAACGTAACCATTACGAAGTATGGCAGGTAATTAATTCATCTCAAGGACAAGGTGGAAGTGGTGGACGTATCAAAGCACTGGAATACTTAAATCAAGAAAAAGAAAGTATGGCAGGTCTAACAGCTCGCCATGCTGACTTGACTGGTATTAAATTAGAAAAAGCAGAATTATCAAGAGCTAACTTAGTTAATACCTCTTTGATAGGTTCTAATCTTAGTAGTGCTAATCTTAAAGAAGCCAAGCTTAACGGTGCAAAATTAAGAAGGGCTAATCTAGAAGAAGCAGACCTCAGACATGCTAATCTAACTCAAGCTAAACTTGAAAGTGCTAATCTATTTCAAGCCAAATTAAGTTTTGCTACTTTCAATGATGCGGATTTAATTGATGCTAATCTCAGCTATGCTAACTTAACTGATGCTCACCTCAAAAATGCTGACTTGAGAAATGCTAACTTATGCTGTATAAATCTTAATCACACTCGACTGATGAAAGCGAACCTCTCCCGTACTGACCTGAGAGAAGCTAAATTAATCAGTACTATTTTTAAGGAAGCTAACCTCTGGAAAAGCAATTTAAGTCGTGCTTCTCTTCAAAAAGCTGATTTTACCCTTGCTAACCTTAGTCTTGCTAATCTTGAAGGTGCTGATTTTAAACATGCTAACTTGAACAATGCTGACCTAAGTCACGCTAATCTGAGAAACGCGATAAATTTAACAGTTGAACAAGTCAAAGCAGCAAATAACTGGGATAAAGCAGAATATGACCCTGAATTTAAGCAAGAACTAGGTTTAGATTCATAAATAATTGGCGAAATTTGGCGAAATAATTAATCAGCAGTAAATCCCAAAAAACCTTTCTGGTAACTGTTTTTAAAGATTAAATAAAATATCATGAGCAAGAAAATGCAGTTTTGTAAGACTTACGTAAAGTTGTCCAAGCAAAACTGAGCCATCAGGAGGAGATAGCAGTAAATGCTTCAGCGTATTTTTACTAAAACTCCCATAGCTCTTAAACAGTTGATGAAAGAAAAAAACTGTTTTGGAATTGCTGTGGCTGGTATTGCTTTTGCAAATATTTTGATTTTTTCTCAAATGGGGTTTGAAGCTTCATTATTCGACAGTTCAACCGCACCACACAAAAGCCTAAATGCCGATTTAGTCATAGTTAATCGCTATTTTGAGTCTATATATTCAGTCAAAAACTTTCCCCGACGACGGTTACATCAAACTTTAGGGTTTGAAGGAGTGGAATCGGTTAGTCCTTTGTATATCAGTCCCGGAAAGTGGAAAAATCCGCAAAATTTTCACTCACAGACCATTTTGGTTTTTGGTAGCGACCCCCGTACCACAGCATTTAAGTCTCCCCGAATCAATCGGAATATTTCTGAGCTACAAAAGCCCGATACGATATTATTTGACGAAACATCCTTACCAATATTTGGTTCTATAGCCACTTTGTACCAACAAAAATCAACGGTTGAAACTGAACTCAACGGTATCAAAATCCGAGTTGGTGGCTTGTTTCGCTTAGGTGTCTCTTTCGCAGCATATGGGAATGTAATTACCAGCGATACAACATATTTACATTTATTCCCTCGCTCTTCTGTAACTAAAGTTAAACTTGGTTTGGTCAAACTCAAAAAAGGTGCTAGCAAAAAACAAGTTCGTCAAAACTTGGAAACTGCTTTACCGGATGATGTGAGAATTTTCACAGTTCCAGAATTTGAAGCCGCAGAAAAAGCTTATTGGGCAAAAACTACACCCATCGGTTTTGTATTTGGCTTTGGTGTAATTATCGCTTTTCTGGTAGGTACGATGGTGGTGTATCAAATTATGTATTCCGATGTCGCTACACACTTACCGCAATATGCCACCCTTAAAGCAATGGGATACCGCGACCGATATTTGGTTGGAGTGCTGGTACAAGAATCATTAATCTTAGCAATATGTGGTTACATCCCAGCATTCACAGTGTCTTGGGTAATTTATAAACTCGCCGCTTACTTGACACTACTACCTATTTATATGACTCTGCAAAGAAGTATTATAGTATTTACGCTAACAGTAACTATGTGTTTAATTTCCGGCTTAACAGCGATAAGAAAGCTACAATCAGCCGACCCTGCCGACGTATTTTAGATAGTCAAGTCATACTAGGTATTGAAAAAGCACTCTAGATAGTCTAAGTTTGCTTTGTTGAGGAGTGAATAGACACATGCCAATTTCAAATCTGCTGACAGCGGGTGGAATAGTAATGATACCACTGCTGTTCTTCTCGATATTAGTAGGGGCACTAATTATCGAAAGAATCCGATTTTGGGTAAAAATAAATAGCCGTCAAACTCGCATCGTAGAAGAAGTACTCAAACTTTATCGTCGGGATAATGTTGTCAGTGCTTTAGAAAAACTTAGAAAAAATACCGACCTACCCATCGCTCGGATATTTTTAGCAGCTTTAGAATTAGAAGAAGCAAACCCAGAAGAATTTCGTCTAGCACTAGAAAGCGAAGCACAAGCCGAAATACCTCTACTAAAACGTTTTCAAAATATATTCGATACAGTCATTTCTTTATCACCATTACTCGGACTTTTAGGAACCGTTTTAGGATTAATTGCTTCCTTTGCTTCGCTCAACCTTGGTAACCTTGGAGGTACCCAAACAACCAATGTTACAGGTGGAATCAGCGAAGCATTAGTTTCCACAGCAGCAGGATTAATAGTTGCTATATTTACATTAATATTCGCCAACACATTTCGGGGATTGTACCAGCGACAAATCGCCTTAATTCAAGAATATGGTGGACAATTAGAATTACTTTATCGTCGTCATTACGAACGGGGAGATAAGTTAGGAGTTAAGAGTTAGGAGTTAAGAGTTAGGAGTTATTTAATTTTGGATTTTGGATTTTGGATTTTGGAGTTTAGATTTTGGATTGAGAGTTAGGAGTTAGGAGTTATGAGTTAAGAGTTATTTAATTTTAGATTTTAGATTTTAGATTGAAGATAAATAGTTATGAGTTAAGAGTTAATTGTTTAAATGTCTCGCAACTTCAATTATCCCATGCCCGATGCCCGATGCCCAATCCCCAATCCCCAATCCCCAATCCCCAAATTATATGAAATTACCGGAAGAACCAGATATTCCAGCACAGATAAATATCGTACCAATGATTGATGTGATATTCGCTATATTAGCGTTTTTTATTATGTCATCGTTGTTTTTGACAAAGCTAGAAGGTTTACCAGTAAATTTACCCCAAGCATCTTCAGGACAACAGCAACAAGCAACTGAACCGATTGCTGTGACGATTGACCAATTAGGCACAATTAGCTTGAATAGAAAACCAGTAACTCTTGATGATTTAGATGCTCAAATCAAAGCTTTAGTTAATCCAAATCAAGAAAGATTAGTAATAGTCAATGCAGATGAAAAAGTAGACCACGGAAAAGTTGTAGCCGTTATGGATAGATTGCGAGCTATTCCTGGAGTTAGATTAGCAATTGCGACGGAAAAGCCATAAAAAATCACCGATAGCATTAAGCACCAGCGAAATTTTCCGCTATTTTGAAATAAATCTAAAAGATAACCATAAGATAATAATTTTTCGTGGAGAATATGACAATGACAATTTGGGTAAACGAACAAATAGACCCTTCTGGATTAATTTATGCTTGTATTGCTTGCTGTAACGAGTCTCAAGCAAAAGACTGTCACGAATCTTTCAAAAAAGACTTGAATGAAGTGCAGATAGCAGCAGGTTGGATAGCAAGAATCAGAACTGTAGAATCCTGGGATGATGTACCGGTTAATTCTTTAAAACTCAATTAACAAGGAATGGGAATAGGAAAAAGAGAATAAAATATAGAAAAATCACCAATAACTATCAATTTTTTAGTTTTCATTGATAATTTTTCATTGATAACTGATAATTGATAATTGATGATAATTATCTAGAGTTATAGTTATTATCTATACAAAGGATAACAATTTGGAAAAACCCTATTTAATTAGTGAGCTATCCAAAAATTTTCTCCTTTCCAAGAGGCTATAAAATCAAGCTAGTCAATGAAAAGGGAGAAGAAATTCAAATCTCAATTCATTCCCCTACACGGTATATCCGCGATAACTGCCAACGGATATTACCAGATTGGGATAGCAAGTTAGAAATGTCGATTGCAATTGTTTTACAACAATCTCGGTTTGCACTTATAGAAAGTTCATCCAGAGTAGAATTAGAAAAACATCGCTTGCGAGCAAAATTCATGAAATTTGCTTGTGATGTTGCATTTGATTTAAAAGATAAAAAATACCCTACAGACCTAATAGACCCCCGCACCGGATACCCATTGCTATCCTGTCCCGGACAAATCTCCCATGATGATACAGCAACGGTTAAAGCCTTACTAAAATACCCCATGATTTGCAATAAATGTCGTGTATTAATTCATCCCGAATGGGGAACGGCAGTTTATCCAAGTATTCTAATATCAGCAGCACCAAAAATCATTATTGCTCAAACAATGCAAAGCAACGCTATTTTTCACGGATGGGAAAAATCAGCGAACAGTGAGCAGTGAACAGTTATCAATTACCAATTAACAATTACCAATTACCAATTACCAATTACCAATTACCAGTTTAACTCTTCTTCGGTTTCCGTAATGATTTAGAATCAATTGGTCCTAGTATCTTATTAAGAGCGCGTAGTTGTTCGGCTGTTCCCATACTTATCATTACGTCTCCTGTCATTAAAATAGTTTCTGCTGTGGGACCACCGATTAGTTCTCCACTAGCACGACGAATGGCTAATATTAATGCTCCGGTTTTTGCTCTTAATCTAGCTTCTCCTAATGTTTGACCGACGAAGGGACAAGATTTATAGTCAATTAATACCTCTTCCATGTATAATTCGCGGTCTGTTCCGGAAATAATTCCGTCTACGAAATCCATTACTTGAGGTCTTAAAGCAGCAGCAGCCATTCTTCTACCACCGGTGATATAAGGCGATATTACGGCATCTGCACCACCTCGCTGAAGTTTTTTTAAGGCTTCTTCTGTACTGGCTCTGGCTATAGCTCTAATCCTCGGATTTAGTGTTTTTGCGGATAATACGATGTATAAATTTTCGGCATCTGATGGTAGTGCGGCGACAATACAAATAGCTCGGTCTATTCCAACCAGCATCAGCGTTTCATCTAAAGTTGCATCACCTTGATATATGGTATAACCTTCTTGTTGGGCTGCTCTTACAGTTTCTACTTCCGAATCAACAATTACAAAATGTACGCCTTCTGCTTCAAATTCTTGAGCAATTTGACGACCTGTACGGCTAAATCCGCAAATAATATAATGTCTAGATAATGATTCCATGGTTCGCCGTTGTTGTCTGAGTCGAATTCCTTCTTGAAAATATCCTTGAATTACGGCTTCTGTAAATCGATTCACAATATAACCGATGGTGACTATACCCATTAAAATTAAGGCTATAGTGAATAATCTTCCCCTGCTTCCTAAAGGTCGAGTTTCTCCGTAGCCAACGGTTGACAGGGTAACAAATGTCATGTATGTTGCGTCTTCCCAAGTCCAACCTTCAACAAACCTATACCATAAAGTTCCCGTCAACAAAACTCCACAAAGAGATAATGTTCCAATCATTAATTCTTTTTGGATGCGACGATATTTTTGTTCTAATATCGAATAAACGGGTTTTTTCATCGCTCTCCAAGTTTATAAGCTGTTAGCGAATATAAATAAAATTACAAAAAAACTACAAAAAGCTACAAAAAGATTGAAAATATAATTTGATGCCTTTGTAATATTAGTTACTAATTATTTTATTATCAAGAGTAATTAATTTTTGATTTACTATTTCTTAAACTGTTTATAACAAATATTGTTACCACGATATTGAATGGTAACATCATTTTTGCTGGTTCTATATTGTTCTGTGCTACGAAAACTGCAATGTTAGATTATCTCAACGTTAGGGATAGTGTAGCCAAAGATTTAAGTGAACGGTTCAAAGTTAAACCAGAAGAGATTTCCGATAAAATCACCACCTTACAAAACGAACTGAGAAACGCTCAAAAAGAACTTGAAAAACTCAGCGGATAATTAGCGATCGCCAAATCCGACAGCTTGTTAGAAATCGTTGAAACCGTTGGTAATTATAAATATCTGGTTGCGAAAGCGGTGATGGAGGAGGTGGAAGACCAAATTTAACTCTAGCTGGTGGTAGAGATGCTAGTAAGTTAGGGGAAGCATTGGAGAAAGCTAAGGGGGATTTGAAGGTTAATTTGGGTTAGTTGATTCTGGAGCGGGTCGTTTGACCCGCTAACTTTTATAATTTCAAGTCATATCGCCAAAATTTAAGATTAGCTACACAAATTATGTAAATTCGCTAACATTGATTGCAGATAATCTTAAATAGGTAAAAATGACTGAAGAAGTTTGTAGGTTGGGTTAGACGGACAATAATATTTAACATTAAAGTAGAGAATTAAATTCCGTCGTAACCCAACATT
>JBCBHT010000108.1:0-21788 GCA_038525335.1 Cyanobacteria bacterium J06621_15
ATTGACTTTTATTTTAGGTTTCGGTCCGCTGGTACGCATGAAAAATCCGTCTCCGGTAACTCGGAAACTTTCAATTTTGGTCGCTGCATTTGAAGTGCTAGCAGCTATTGTTCTTGGTGGGGAAGTACTCGATGGTGGGTTATTTGATAGTGGGTTATTGGATTGTGGGGTGATTACACTATAAATACTTCTAGGAGAAACAGCATTTTTTTCAGCTTTTGGTCTAGGTAGCTGTACAGTCCACTTGCTGGGAGTTATACCTACAAATTTGACTTGAGCGGGGTCAAGAGTATATCCCTTATGCATTTCGACAACTATACGAGCCGTTTGTGGATTAAACTGTCCGACGCGAAGAGAACGAAACTCACCACTGCTGATAGGTTGGGTTAACTGAGGTCGTCCAAATGTCGTTCCTGGTAAGTCAATTACCAAACGAGTTGGATTAAAAATTAGTTGCGCTTGGGGTTGAACTGCACCATCGGTTTGAAATTCCAACTGATTTTGATTGGCATTAAAACGCCAGGAAGATAGTTTCGCGCCGTGAGCGGGCGACGATAGCATTAGTACAGTTAATGTTGTAGTACCAGATACTAACCAGTTTATTTTCACAGCGTTTTCTCCTAATCGGTATTTTATTGATAACTATTTATGTGTAAAAGTGTTGGTGCTTCATGCTTGAATGCTTGACGACTGGTGTGAGTCGCTATCAATTTTTGGATAGTGATACCACAAGCAAGAACAGCGAATAATTGATGTTAAATTCATAGGTTGTTAATCGCATTAACCTTAGCATGAACCAAAGATAAGAATCTGCGTCAAGGACATCATTCTGCCGATTATTAGCATTTGATTATACCAACATCCCTTACTAAGTTGAAGTTTAATTTAGCAGTAAAATCCAATTTTCTACTAATGACGTGTAATTTAAATATGGCAGAGCGTGTTATTAGAAAATTATGAATTTAACCCTCAAACAGGAGCCACAATTTCAATACTGGAATTAAGATAGCAACTTAAGATTAGGACAGCAGGCTTTTGGTTGTATTTTTGAGAGAAAATGTTCCCCAATTTACAAAAGATAACATTGCTAGTTAGCAATCAGTTTAGAGATATTCAAACTAGAAATTTAAATACTATTAAAGGAAAATGACCAAACATGAAAGTAAAAGCAGAATCACTAACATGTCTCACGATTCCTGTAATTTCTTAGTTTTTATGTTGAAATATTGATTACCTCTGGTATTACGATAAATCTATTAAATCTGAATTAATCAAACTCGTTTGATGAGTTATAGTGATTTGTTACTTGAAATGCCTATATGAATATTGGCTTAGCAGATTAACTGTTATATTTCCAATAAATTTATCTAACGGATTTATTTTGCTTGAGTTAGAGCATAAAATATGAGATTGTAAATACGGAAAAATTAAAAATTAATAGATTCAACTTTAGTAATGATAACTGTTTAGAATAGCCTGCGATTAAATTTATCAAAATCTATAATATTCACTGAAGACAGGTAAGTAGGTGCCAGCCTCGATAACAGATAGGCAGGCAAATCAAAATGGGAAAATTCTTGCTCGCAATTGAGCCAAGAATTCCCCCATAATAACCGCTCTTTTTGATTTAGGATGATAATTTATAATGAGTAAATTTACCCAATTTTCCTCATTATCAAGATTCTATTTATATATTTTTACCTACGTTTTAGGTACTTGAGAATACCATCTGCGATACCTTCAGCCATTTGATTTCGGAACCAACCTTGCTTTAATTTAACAGCATCTTCTCTACCAGTTACATAGCCCGTTTCGACTAAAATTGCTGGCATAGAAGTTTTGCGGAGTACGTAAAATCTAGCTCTTCTTATTCCTCTGTCTCTAATTTTCACCTTTCGAGTAATGCCTTTACGTACCACATCGGCAAGTCTTTTACCACTGTTGTAGTAGTAAACTTCCAAACCGTTAATATCGGGACGACTTAAACCCATAGAATTAGCATGGATGCTGACAAATAAATCCGCATCGCGTCTTTCGGCCATATTAACTCTTCCTTTGAGGCTAACAAAGAAATCGCTATTACGAGTGAGTACGGCATTTACTCCATTTTTTCGCAATATTTCAGCAACTTTTTTACTAATAGGCAAGATTACATCTTTTTCTCGGAGTCCACCAATACCTATAGCACCTGGGTCTTTACCACCATGTCCGGGGTCAATCATAACTACTACTCTTCCAGTAGGAGTGGGTTTTCGGACTGGATTTGGCTTAGCAACAGGCTTTGGTTTAGAACCTGCAACTGGATTCGGTCGTGGAATTGGAGGTAGAACAACCGGAGGTCTAACTGCTGTGGTGCGCTGTAAGGATAACGATAAATTATCTCCTCGAACATTGAGTCTACCAAAATTGACCCGAGATGCTGGCAAAATGAAGATAGCAACAGTATTTGCATTTTGCTGTCGCATACGTACCCGCAACACCGAACTATCAGGTTTAAAATCTGGACCTTTAACAGAAGATGATAAGCGAGCGTTGGGAATTAGGATTCGGTACATAGCAGTAGCTCTATCCCAACCACTGGTACTTCCCGATAAAGATTTGTTAGCCCTAACAACTAATTCCTTGCCGTTGTTATCTAACTGTACAGATTTGATTTCAGCTAAAGAAGTATTAGAAGTATTAGGAGTGTTAACTGATACGCTCGGTGGTGGTGAAGATATTGGTCGATTTACTGGTGGATTCGGATTGCTATTTACAGGAGAATTGCGAACTGCTCCATTAGGTAGCAAGACTACTCCACCAAAGCTGCTAACAGAAGCTCGCCAATTCGGGCTATTTTTGTTTACTCGCAAAACAATACGAGCGGTTGTTGAATTTAATTGTTTGAATTCAACTCCCTTTACACCAAAACGATTCATCGGAAATTCGTTTCGCGGTAAGTTAGGCGATAATCTAGCTCCAGAAACATCTACGTTGATAATTTCTTTTCCACTGCGGTTGACTCTGACCCCCGAAGGTTTACCACCACTTGTACGAACGAAAAAGCCATCACCTGTCGGAAGTACTCTTTCAATTTGAGCAGTTCCTTGAGCAGTTTTGATTACAGTTTGATTGTTGCTGCTAGATGTATTGCTCGGTGCAGTATTAGTATTACCCGTTCGCACCACGCTGTAGATAGCTTTTTGCTCTACTTGGGCATTTTCAAGTTGGGGAGATGGTAATTTTACTCTCCAACGACTAGGACTTATTCCTTCAAATTTAATTTGATTTGGGTCTAAAGTATAACCCTGGCTCAATTCAACCACCATGCGTGTAGTTTTGGGGTCGAACTGACCAATACGGACAGTACGAATAGCACCACCTACAGGTTTTTTCAGCTGCGGACGACCAAATTTGACTCCTGGTAAATCAATTACCACACGAGTCGGATTGAAAATGAGTTGAGCCTTTGGCTGTACAGCAGCGTCGGTATTAAATTCCAGGCTGTTTTGATTAGCGTCAAAATTCCAAGATTTTAGTTTTGCTGCATCCGCAGGCGACGATAACATCGAGACAGTTAAAAAAGTCCCAGGTATTAACCAGTGTAGTTTCAAGGTGCTTTCTCCTAAGTCGCATTTTGATAGAGCGGTTAATAAGTAAAGAAATTTCAGGTCTTGCTCTTATTCGCTAAGCGATAATCATTAAAGATAAATATGTTACTAGTAGTGCTTGCCAAGACAAACAATTTTTTACTAATATACGCCCACAATAGAAAATACTTCTAAAAAAGACGTGCAGAAGCTGTTGGCAAGAAATTCTAGCATGAGAAATAATTCTTGTATGTCTTTACGGCGATAAAATTCTACGTATCATATCAAGCATAAAAATTACATCCACGGCAGATATAACCAGAATTAACTGTTGCAGTCAACGCTAGTCAGAAACACTATGTTAAAGACAAATGATATTTGTGAAATTAGGGAAATGAAGCGGTAATTAATGCACACCTGTAAAAATTATCGGCTTTCAAATAATAAGGTGCTGCGTTTGCCTAGATGTAATAAAACTCCTGAAAATTACAATAAAAATTGACGGGAATTTTCAGATATAAGTTTCCTTTGGTATAAAAAACTCTCCTCACCTAAATAATTTTATAATTATATTTTTTTTGCTGCTGAGGTGAGAATACTGAATTGCACAGCAATTAATGAGATTTTACTTATATTGTTCACAATTTTAGGCTATAAGATTTACAGTTATTAAAAAGGTATTTTTTTATTTTTTACTTTTCAATCTGAAAGTAAAGCTATCTATCTAAAAACAACTTGTAGTAAGGAACAAAGATTTAGACAGAATTTTACCTTTTATTATTTTTCATTCTGTTAATGGTTCGCTTTAGGTTTTGAGCGCATTAATTAAAGCAACCCAACCATGAAGGTTCTAAGGTGATTTATTCGTCTGCTCCATGTGCTTGTTGATGAAAGCTAAACCGACCACAGAGCAGTAAATAATGCTTAGAATGCTAGATTCGTGGTTCCTCAGATGCTACTGCTTAGAATTACATTGGGAAATGCTCTAAAACATCAATCCAGTTTCACCAATCCAAGATTGACTCGGAGTTGATTGGAAATACTAAAACCTGTGATAACTTTACCTGCAATTGCAACTCCAATCAGGAAAATTGTCATCATAAAAATAAAAGCAATTGTCAGGAAACTATGGATTGAAAATAGTTAAATTAGTAATTTTTCCTTATATGTGAGTATCATTTACTATTTTTTGCCATCTCTAGCAACTGCTGCCAGTGTTGGGGTAAAACTGGAACTATTGATAATCTGGGTAAGCGTAATAAGTCAAAACCTGTAAATTGTTTGTCTTGCTTTATTTGGGCTAAAGTAATTGGTTCTGCAAGCTTTCGTACAGCTTGTATATCTATAACTAGTCTTTTAATATCGTCTAATTTGGGGTCAGGATACGCAGTGCTTGCTACTTGTGCAACTCCCACAATTCTACGTTCTTTGCCAGTGTGATAAATAAATGCTTCTTCTCCAGGAAGCATTGCACGCATGTTTTTCAAAGCAAGAGCATTTTTGACTCCATCCCATACTGTAGTATCTTCTTTTTCTAAATCGGCATAGGAATATTCGTTAGGCTCGGTTTTCAATAACCAATTCATATATTTTCCACTTTGGAGTTTGTCACCAAATCAAATAATAAATCTTTTTGTTCGAGTTAGACTTTTATTTTTGATTTGTATTTACGCAAACCACAGGAACATTCAAACTAAGTAAATACTCTAAGAGACATATCAAATGATAATGATTTAATTAGAGGTCAAATAATTATGAATAAAATAAAATTCTTCGGCGATAAATCTCAAAGTTATATTCAAGATTACAAAAACCTATGGAAAGCTCTACCTATAACTTTGTTGCTTGGTATTGCTTCTGTTCAGCCCGGTTTTGCAGAAGAAAAAGAAGTTCTACGGACATTAACGGTTACGGGAAGAGGGGTAGAAACCATTCCTACGACTTTATCTAGAGTCAGTTTGGGGGTGCAGGTTGAAGGAAAAGCAGCTGCTACCGTACAGCAAGAAGCAGCTCGCAAGTCGAACGCTGTAGTCGCATTACTTAAATCGCGGAATGTTGAAAAATTACAAACTACTGGAATTAGACTCAATCCGAGGTACAGCTATAAAAATAATGTACGAAAAATTGAAGGTTACGAAGCTACAAATATTGTCAGTTTTCAGGTACCTACCGAACAAACTGGAAAACTATTAGATGAAGCGATAAAAGCTGGTGCAACAAGAATTAATCGGGTCAGTTTTGTCGCAACTGAAGAAAAAATAAATCAAGCAAGACAGCAAGCATTAAAAGAAGCAACTCAAGACGCTAGAAAACAAGCTGATGCAGTTTTTTCCAGCTTGGGTTTAAGGTCAAAAGAAATAATTCAAATTAAAGTTAACAATGCTTCCATACCGCAACCAATTATGCTTCGGAAGGCAGTTCCTGCAGCACCAATGGCAGAAGCAGCTTCACTCACTCCTGTAGTTGGTGGAGAACAAGAAGTAGGAGCATCTGTGACTTTGCAAATTAGTTATTAGATGTTAGTTGATAGTTGATAGCTGTTAGTTGATAGTTGATAGTTATCAAAATCAATGTTTATTTGGAAGTCAGTTAAAAAGAAACGATTAGCGATTATAAACTCTAATTTCAATTCTATTGATATGGAGTTTATAGATAGATAGTTACAAAAATAATTATCATCAGTACTAATCTTAACCACTAACCACTAACCACTAACAACTAACAACTAACAACTAACTTAAAAATGTTCTGGGTCGTTATTCATCATTTCAGTTTCAGAATCTCTCTTAGAACCTAATAGCTGTAGGTCATCTACGTTAATAACTGGTGAAGAACGAAGTACTCCAGTGTTGCGGTCGTTCCAGCTATCCATTTTTAAGGAACCTCTGACAGCAATTTGTTTACCTTTACGCACGTAACTATTAGCAATTTCTGCTGTTTTTCCCCATAGTTCCAAGTTAAACCAGTCGGGACCGCTGTCCCTTTTACGACGGTCAACTGCTAATGTTAATCTACATTTAACGTTTCCCGAATCGAAATATTTCATATCGGGGTCGGTGCCTACACGACCGACAAGATGGACAACATTAATACTCATAAGCCAGTTTTTTAGTACTAGTGTACTTTGAAATATTGATTAATATAATAGCGGATTAGAACACATTTGGCGTAGTGTTAAATAATTGACAAGAAAAATTATCAGATAGATGATAAAAATGACTATGCTTAAATTGCAAAAGCATACTGATAAGTTTACTGAGACCAAGAATAAAAGATTCAAAGGGACCCGGATATGGTAAAGATTCGGACAAGATATTTAAAAAGTTAATCTGCTTTACTAGACTCAGGTCTAAAAAAATAATAGAATCCAGCACGATTCGGTATTTCGGACGTTGTAAAAAAGTAACGAGAATAGGGGGCGTATAAACGCGTGGGTCTTTTCAGTAAGTTTTCCTTGTCGCGGGATATGGGTATCGACCTGGGTACTGCCAATACTCTCGTTTATGTTTCTGGTAAAGGTATTGTACTCCAAGAACCGTCAGTTGTTGCCATCGACCAAAACGAAAAGGTAGCGCTGGCTGTCGGAGAAGATGCTAAGAAAATGCTCGGTAGGACTCCCGGAAATGTGATTGCCTTGCGTCCTTTGCGCGATGGTGTAATTGCTGATTTTGATACTGCCGAGCTGATGCTGAAGAATTTTATTCAGCGCGTAAACGAAGGTAAATCTCTAGTTTTACCCAGGATTGTAATCGGTATCCCCAGCGGCGTGACTGGTGTTGAGAGAAGGGCTGTTATGGATGCTGCTTCCCAAGCAGGTGCTAGAGAGGTTTATTTAATTGATGAACCTGTAGCAGCAGCGATTGGAGCAGGATTGCCGGTGGCTGAGCCTACTGGTAACATGATTATTGATATCGGTGGTGGTACCACTGAAGTTGCGGTATTGAGTCTTCAAGGTACTGTATTGAGCGAATCAGTACGTATTGCTGGGGACGAATTAACCGAATCAATTGTCCAGTATATGAAGAAGGTTCATAATCTGGTAATTGGGGAACGTACAGCAGAAGATATTAAGATTCGTATCGGTTCTGCTTATCCTACTCATGATGATGAAGAAGCAATCATGGAAGTTCGAGGCTTGCATCTACTTTCTGGTTTGCCAAGAACGGTTACGATTAAAGGACCAGAAATTCGGGAAAGTATGTCTGAGCCGCTTTCAGTGATTATCGAAGCAGTGAAACGGACTTTGGAACGTACACCTCCAGAATTGGCAGCAGATATTATTGACAGGGGTATTATGCTTGCTGGTGGTGGTGCTTTGCTTAAGGGAATAGATACCTTAATCAGCCATGAAACGGGAATTGTTACACACGTTGCCGCAGACCCTCTAAGCTGCGTAGTTTTGGGTACTGGTCGCGTGTTGGAAAATTTCAAGCAATTAGAACGGGTATTCAGCGCACGTTCTCGCAGTATGTAGGTAAGGTGTTCGTTATGGAAGATATTGGATTCTCTACATGGAGTCCAATATCTTTACTATTAAAAATATTAAGTTAAGAAAATTTTCTGTTAGAAAAAGGTTTATATGTTTACTGCACGTCGTTGGTGGGAACGCTTAGGGTTACAGCTAGGAATATTAGGTTTAGTAGTTGGTGGTGCTTTGGTTGTTCGCCAAACTCAAGGTGAAGCTTTAGTCGAATTTTACGACGGGATTATGCGTCCGTTTGAGGTGTTCCAATCCCAACCAAATCAAGATTATTTGACTAATGCCAAGGTACAAGAACTGCAAGCAAGAATAGTTGAATTAGAAAGCGAGAATAAGAATATTAAAGCTTTATTGAAGTATGTAGAAAAAGAAGCGAAAAATACATCTACTATTCCAGCTCGTGTTGTCGGACGGAGCGCGGACAATTGGTGGCAACAGGTAACTTTGAATCGCGGTAGCAATACAGGAATCCAGGAAGGTTTTGTAGTCAAGGCTGAAGGTGGTTTGGTTGGGTTGATAAATAGCGTTACTCCTAATACTAGCCGCGTGCTGTTAATTAGCGATATGAATTCCCAAGTAGGGGTAAATATCAGCCGTACTGGGGGTAAAGGTATTCTACGAGGAGATGGTTCTGCTGATGCGGTACTGGAATTTTATGAGAAAGTACCAAATGTGAAGGAAGGTGATGTAGTTTCCACATCAACCTATAGTTCTAAGTTTCCTTCAGGTGTACCAATAGGAAAAGTAAAATCGTTAGATTTAAAAAGGCTACCCGCATCAGTTGCAACGGTAGAACTTTTTCCTCCAATTCGTTCTCTTGACTGGGTAACGGTTCACCCGAAGCCAGAGAACCCAGCACCCAAAAGTACAGATACTAAGAACTAAATAAGAAATAAATATAAATAATTTTAGGGCAAGGCTACAAGTAAATGAAAATTCCCAAATTCCGGGAGAAAGGGAATAAGCAATCTTCTGGACTACCCCCATCTCGACTTAAGAAATCGAAAAACAAACAATCTTCTGGACTACCCCCATCTCGACTTAAGACGAAGAATAAACAATCCTCTGGACTACCACCATCTCGACGACCCAGAAAGCCTAAAAAACGAATCAAACCTCTTTCTCGTTGGCATCCCCGCTTGCGTCAAGTCACTGATTGGGGTGTAATTAGTGCGTCGGTATTATTATGTTTGTTTCTGTTGCCAAATCGCTTTCCTGGTATGGAATTATTGGGAATAGGAGCTAATTGGCTGTTAATTTGGGTTGTAGCTTGGAGTATCAAGCGTTCTGCTTTTCAAGGAGCTTTTGCTGGAATCGTTTTGGGTTTACTTCAAGATGGAATGACATCACCCCATCCTACTCATGCTATTAGTTTGGGTATAGTAGGTTTTTTAATCGGTTTATTTCAAAAACAGCGCTTCATCCAAGAAGACTTTATCTCTATTGCTTTAATTGTCTTCGTAATGGCTATTTTATCGGATACGATTTTTGCTTTACAGTTGATTGCAGCAGGTACTGCTAGTTCGGATGTGATTTGGGCTTATTATCAAAAGGTGACTCTGGCTTCCGCGATTCTCAGCAGTCTTTGGGCACCTGTGGTCTATTATCCTTTAAATCGTTGGTGGCAGCAGTTGAAATTGGCTGAACAAAATAGTTAGGAGTAATTCAGGTCAAAGGTCAAAGGTTAAAGGTTAAAGGTTAAAGGTTAAAATTTTCCTTGTCCTCTTGTCCTCTATTTTGTTTATTTATCCGTTCGATTTTTTAACATAAAGAGGAAGTAATCCCAGCTACGGCTGTATAGATTGCTTCCTCTTTGTTATTTTGGAATTATTTTGAAAATTAACTTAAATTAAAAGCTTAGTTAAAAATTAATTGGAATTTAATGTGCTGGCTCTGGCAATATGGATGCAAGCAGTTAATTGAACTGGAGTTGTGGTAAATAATTCTTTTTACTGAATGATACAAAACTTTTCACGTTATCTATAAAATTGATTCTATTTACACAAAAATTCTTACACAATCGTTCCCTTTTATTATGAATAATTCTCCTGCTAAGCACAGTGCAGATAAATTAATATCTGATATTCAGAAGGATACAGCAAAAACGGTCGGAAGCGATTTCGACAGGAGAATGATGCAGCGCTGCTTGGAATTGGCTCGTCGTGGTTTGGGACGTACTTCTCCCAATCCAATGGTTGGAGCGGTAATAGTCAAAGATGGTAAAGTTATCGGGGAAGGTTTTCATCCTCGCGCTGGAGAACCTCATGCGGAAGTTTTTGCACTTAAAGCTGCTGGTGAAAATGCCCGTGGAGCAACGATTTATGTCAGTTTGGAACCCTGCAATCATTATGGACGTACTCCCCCCTGCTCGAAGGCTATAGTCGCCGCAGGATTAGCAAAAGCTGTGGTGGGTATGGTTGACCCAAATCCATTGGTTGGAGGAGGTGGAATTAAACGCTTGCAAGAAGCTGGAATAGAAGTAATTACTGGAGTTGAAGAAGAAGCTTGTCGCAAATTAAATGAAGGTTTTATTCACCGGATTCTTTATAAAAAACCTTTGGGTATTTTGAAATACGCTATGACTTTAGATGGTAAAATTGCTACGACAACTGGTCATAGTGCTTGGGTCACAAATCAAGACGCTCGCAGTGCTGTAAGAGTTGTACGAGCGGGATGCGACGCTGTTGTTGTTGGTGGAAATACGGTACGTAAAGATAATCCTCGCTTAACTTCTCGCTTAGCAGGAGCGCATAATCCTTTGCGAGTTGTTATGAGTCGCAGCCTTGATTTACCTTCCGAAGCACATTTGTGGGAAACCCAAGAAGCCTCTACTCTTGTATTAACAGAACCTGGAGTTAAACCAGATGTACAAGAGAATTTACGCAAACAAGGTGTAGAAGTGGTGGAACTATCACCACTTTCACCAGAAACAGCAATGGCTTACCTATATGACTTGGGTTTTTGTAGTGTGCTGTGGGAATGTGGAGGTATCTTGGGTGCTAATGCCATAACCCAAGGTGCAGTACAAAAAGTCTTAGCATTTATCGCTCCGAAAATTATTGGTGGGAGTGATGCTCCCACACCAGTAGGAGATTTAGGTTTTACTACAATGACTCAAGCGCTGTCTTTGGAACGTGTAGAGATGAGAATTGTAGGTTCTGATTGTTTGGTGGAAGGATATTTACCTTACCCATAATAGAAGCGTTAGTATCTATTGTTCGTTGCGAGAATAATTTATGAAAAGCTGTATATACTTGCTTCCCGTTTTGAAACGATGATGTTTGAAGAATTTGTTCATCAATCCTAGGTTGATTGTAATTTGTATTGGCGTTCATGAGCGATGTCGCGAATTAAAGGAAGTCGGGATTGAATATAATCGCCAAGATAATCAGCTTCGTGACAATCTAACGATGCTTGGTTTTTTGTTTGTTTTACCAACAATTTAACCAAGCTAGCATCATCCATTTGTAACAAGGTCTTGGTTTGAGTTGTTTCTACTACAGACCAAACTTGACGCATAATTTTAGGAGTCATTAGACCTCTAGAGTAATGAAAATTTAATTGTTGTTTTCAGGATACACAATTTAAACAGCAACGTCCGGTATTAAAAGACAACATAATGGCACTGTGAAAAAAAACTTAATATATTGAGTTATTACTTGATAAAGTTTCAGAATTAATCATTATATAGAGTAATTCTGGGACTAAAAATGAGAGTTTGGATAAACTATTTAATTTTTTATTTGTATTTTGTGATTCAGACTACGAATAAAACGAAAAGAAGGTTTACAAGTTTTATCAATTAATTTTCAACTAGTTCATTTCATAAAAATTAACTTAATAATGAGTGTATACAGTAGTTTTATATTACGGGTTTGTAAGTAAAGAACAATTAAGATATTTTAAACAGCTTAATTATAAAGTTACCGCCAAAAGGTGTTTTGCGAACTAGTTTTGTTAAGGATATTTACATTTAGCTCATAATATTCAAAATTAAGCTGATTAACTTGTTAATAAATACATTTGAAGAATAGAAATAATTTAGATAATCTGAAAACAATTTACGATAATTAAGAAATTTAGTTTTGAATAATAATATATTTACCTGATGCTCGAATCATAAAAATAGATAATTGGATAAATTCTATAAGATAATTATTTTTTTTGACATCGCGGACAATAATAATAGCGCCTTCCGCCTGTAGTATCTTTAATAATAGTCGTGCTACAAATATGGCAAGGTTTGCCTTCACGTCCGAATACCCAATGACGGTATTCCTGTCTTTTAAATCCCTTGTTTTTCAATTCGGCAACTAGTTCGAGATTATTAGTAATACCTTTAGTTTGATAAGATTGTCTGGGAACGGAAAGTGCTGCTTGAGCAAGTTGTTGTAATTGTTCTGGATTGCAATCTATCGGACGTAAAGTAGGATGAATTCTTCCTACAAATAATATTTCGCTGCGGAGATAATTTCCATTTCCTGCAAGAAAACCTTGGTCTAAAAATAAGGTAGAAAAACGTTTTTTATAAAATTTTTTATCTTGTAATCTATTAATTACTTGTTCTAAAGTAAGTGTTTCATCTAAAATATCTGGGCCAAGACGATTAAGAAACGGATGCAGCGCTAATTCGTGTTTATCTAAAACTTCAATATCGGAAGCACTATATAGTAAAGCTGATTTTTGATGATTGTGAATTGCTAAACGTAGCTGACGGTTAGTTTTGGGATAATTATAAGCTTTACGAATCATCCATTTACCGTAAAGTTGATTGTGACTGTAAATTGTAATTTCGTTATCAAAGTGAATCAACATCGCTTTTCCTTTGGTATCTACTTTGGTAATGCGATGATTTTTTAATTCAGATTCATAGGGTTTGAGACGTTCAAAAGCGAAGAATATTTCTTCAACTGGGGATTGAGTTACAGCTGCTGCGATTTTATCGGCTGCTTGTTTAATTTCTGGTCCTTCTGGCATATTATTTTATTAATGTAATAGTGTTTAAATATTATTTGGGAAACCTCACACCTAATCTCTCTCCTTGTTAAGTGAGGAACCTCACCCCTAACCCCTCTCCTTGTTAAGGAGAGGGGAATTAATGGAAACCTCACCCCCAGCCCCTCTCCTTGTTAATGGAGAGGGGAGTAAGAAATGGAATTATTATTATCAACTAATTCGATAAACTGTTTTAATATTTTTGTATATTGTTCTCCTGCTGTATAGGGAAAGTTGTTATGATTAGCATCTTCAACCCATAAGGAAAGTTTTGGTTCTTGTGCTTGTTTAAATAACTGTTCTCCATGATAAAAGGGAACGACTTCATCCATTTTTCCATGCATTATTAATACAGGACATTTAACATTTTTTATTTTTTTTAAATTATTGAATTTATCAAAAGGTAAAATTTTAATAGGTACTTTAACTTTAAATATAGAAGTAAAAGTGCTTTCGGTAATCAAACCAGCAACGGGTTTTCTGACAGCTAAATCTATTGTTGAACCTCCACCAACGGAACGTCCGAATAAGATTATTTTCTCGGGTGGTATTTTCAATTCTTGGGTTAAATAATTATAAGCCGTATCAATATCTTTATAAGCATTCTGTTCCGATGGTTCCCCTTCACTAGTTCCATAACCACGATAATCGTAAGCTAAAACATTTAAACCGATATCTCTTAATTGCTCCATTCTAGGTTTAATCATACCTAAATCGGAAGCGTTTCCATGAGCGTGAAGGATTGTATATTTAGCTTCGGGATTTGATAGGTAAATAGCAGAAAGTTTGGTTCCGTCTTCGCTGGTTAATTTGATGATTTCTTCGGTGTCTTGATAAGTGGAAGCTGGGGGGAGGAAGATTAGTTTTTCTACTTGGGTGTAGATGATGATAGCGAAGGTTAGGTAGATGAGGATTAGGGTTGTTATCATTCGTTTTATAAATTTGATTTTTGAAAGGAGTTTTGAATTTCGGGGTATCATTGGAATTGGGATGAATATTGTTAATATATCTGAGATTACGATACATTTGAACCTCACCCTCGTTCCCTCTCCTTATCAAGGAGAGGGATGTTAATTAGGACAATATGAGGTTTTAAATTTATTGAAAATAATTGAATATTTATAAGTTAAATAGGGCAAAATAAGTTAATTACAATTAACTGTTAATAAAAATCTACCATGAATAACTTTATTCAGAAAATTAAGCTGTTTTATTCTCAAAATTATAAGGAAGTATATGACGAAGGAGAGTTAATTGATGTGAAATCCCTTTATCCCTCTCAAACTTGGGATTTTGAAATTAGTGGATTGGAAAATTATAGTGAAGAAGAAGCGTATTCTGAAGAATGTGGGTATAGTTTAAAAGCGAAATTTAATCTTGAAGATGTGCATATATTTCTAATGGAATTGCAGTTAGGAGAAAGCAAACCAACATATCCCCAAAATTATGCAAAATCTTATCGTTTCTATAAACAAAATGTTGATGAAGCAGATTTTGGCTCCGTATATAATTTCGTAGTCACTATTGAAAGACAAAGAATTTTTACAACTCGTGTAACTGCAGATGGTGACCACGGATGGTTAGAAATTTATGATGCTGGAGGTAATAATCTCGGAGCAGCACGTACTAGTTGTGATAAGATTGCTTGGCGTTCTCTAGATTGGATAAGAGATAATTTTCCAGCTTTTCCACCAGAAATTGATTGGAAATTGAGAAAGCGTAATTAACAATTTTAAATTATTTTCCCCTCTCCTTAATAAGGAGAGGGGTTAGGGGTGAGGTTTTCACTTTGAATTCTAACAAATAACCTCAACCCCTCAACTCTCTCACTTTCAACGCAATACCTTCCAAAACATCATCCAAATTCTCATAAACCTCATTATTCGTAAACCTAATAAATCTTATTCCCAAAGATTCAATATAACTTTGTCTTTCTCTATCATATTCAGCTATTCCATCTTTAAAATGACTTTTACCATCAATCTCTATAGCTAACTTTAATATAGGATTATAAAAATCAATGACAAATTTATCTACACTGTATTGTCTGCGAAATTTACAATCTTCTATTTGTCTATTTCTGATTTTATTCCAAATTATTTTTTCTGCTTTTACTATATCTTGACGTAGTTTTCGACGTTTTTCTTTTTCTAATTTTTTGTTATAAATTTGGGTCATTTTTGTAATTAAGCTGATACTAATGTGGTTTTAATTAATATCAGCCTAATTACATTGGCTGGTTTTTGACATCCGTTGAATTACCTCACCCCCAGCCCCTCTCCTTATTAAGGAGAGGGGAGTTTGAGTTAACCCTAATCTCTTTATTAAGATAGAGGGGAGTTTAGAAGTTTGAATTAAGCGCTAAAGTACTTAGCTACAGGATGATAAGTAATAATCGCAGTAGTACTTTGCTCGGGATAAATCTGCTCGCTTTCGTCCATGTACAAGTTAATTCTGTCAGTTTTCAATAAGTCCAACTGCTTGTACTGGTCTGGAATATTCGGACAAGCTGGGTATCCAAAGCTATATCTCGAACCGCGATACCTTTGCGCTAAGGTATCCCGAATGTTATCGGGGTCTTGGTCTGAAAACCCTAATTCGCGGCGGATTCGGGCGTGCGTCCATTCGGCTAGGGCTTCTGCCATTTGCACTGCTATTCCGTGAAAATACAGATAATCTGTGTATTCGTTATTCGAGAACAGCTTTTGAGCAAATTCGGTGGCAATTTCACCGACTGTTACCGCTTGCATGGGGAAGACATCCATTATTCCGGTTTCTTTGGGTGCAAAGAAGTCTGCTATACACAAACGACGCAATGATTTTTGACGGGGGAATTCAAATTCGGTAACTTTTTCGGAATGATTTTCGGGGTTGTAGATATTTAAGGTGTTTCCTTCTGCTTGAGTAGGAAAATAACCGTAAATTACTTGGGGATGCAGCAAGTTTTCTTCTACTACCCGTTTTTTCCAATTTTCTAGTATTGGATATACTTTCTCTGCTAAGAAAGCCTGATATTCTTCTTTTGTCTGGTCTTTGGGTTTTCTAAATTGCCATTGTCCGGCGATTAATGCTTGTAAATCCAAGTACCAAAATAGTTCTTCGAGAGGAATATCTTCTCCCTGCAATAATTTGGTTCCCCAGAATGGTGGTGTGGGACGTTCGGTGTCGATATCGACTGCTTCGGAACGTTTGGTATCGATGATTTTTGGTTCTTCGGGTTTTTCTTCTACAGCTTTTTCTTCTACAGGTTTATTTCCGTTACCGTTGCCGTTTTGAGAATGTTCTGATTCTGCAAATTCACCCAAGAAACCTTTAGTATCATCCCAATCATTACCAGATTTAGCTGGCATTAATTTATCCATGAAATGCAAATCTGAAAATGCATCTTTACCGTAGATAACTTTACCTTTGTAGGTGTTTTGACAGTCGTCATTTACAAATTTGGGAGTTAATGCTGCACCACCCAAAATCACGGGAACGGTGATTCCTTTTTCGTTGAAGGTTTCTAAGTTATCCTTCATAAACGCCGTTGATTTCACCAACAAACCACTCATGGCTATACAGTCGGGTTTATGTTCTTCGTAAGCTTGGATAATGTTTTCTACTGGTTGTTTAATACCTAAATTAATTACCCGATAACCATTGTTGGACAAAATAATGTCTACTAAGTTTTTACCAATGTCGTGAACGTCACCTTTTACAGTAGCGATAACAAAGGTACCTTTAGCATTATCTACTCCACTTTCCGATTTTTCCATGTGCGGTTCTAAAAATGCCACCGCTGATTTCATGGTTTCGGCTGACTGTAATACGAAAGGTAGCTGCATTTGTCCGGAACCGAACAATTCACCTACTACTTTCATTCCGTCCAGTAGATAAATATTCACGATATCCAACGGCGGATATTTTTCCATTGCTTCTTTTAAAGCGTCTTCTAAACCAATTCTTTCGCCGTCGATAACGTGCTGTTTTAATCTTTCTTCAATTGCTAAACTAACGTCAACGCCTTTATCGCGCTTAGCGCTAACCCCTTCAAACATTGTGGTTAGTTCACCCAAGGGGTCGTAAACGCAGATATCTCCGTCAAATTTCCGGAGGTCGTAAATCAAGTCACGACAAACTTTTTGATGCTTTTCTTCAATTTTTGACAGCGGTAATATCTTGCTAGCGCTAACGATAGCCGCATCCATTCCTACTTGCATTGCTTCGTGTAGGAACATCGAGTTTAAAACTATCCTGGCTGCGGGGTTTAAACCGAAGGAAATGTTGGAAACACCTAACGCAACGTGACATCCCGGTAATTCTTGAGTAATCCGACGAATTGATTCAATTGTGGCTTTACCGTTTTCCCTATCCTCTTCAATTCCAGTTGAAATCGGTAGCGCTAGAGTATCGAAGAAAATTTCGTGAGCGGGGATACCATATTCCACAGCTTGACGATAAGCTCTTTGAGCAATTTCAAATTTCTTATCGGCTGTTCGTGCCATCCCATCTTCATCGATGGTACCAATTACTACGCCAGCACCGTATTGTTTTGCTAATTCCAATACTTTCAAAAAGCGTTCTTCACCATCTTCGTAGTTGGTGGAATTCAGCAAACATTTACCACCAGCAACTTTTAAACCGGACTCCATTTTCTCCCATTCGGTGGAGTCAAGCACCAACGGTAAAGTGACATTGTTAACCAAACGCGAAACCAACTCGTGCATATCACGCACGCCATCCCGTCCTACATAGTCAACGTTGACATCAAGGACGTGTGCCCCTTCTTTAACCTGAGAACGAGCTAAAGATACCAATCCGTCCCAATCTTCATCGTTCAACATGGTACGGCACTTTTTAGAACCGCTAGCGTTGAGACGTTCCCCGATAATCAAGAACGAATTATCTTGGTCGTATGGTTGAATACCGTAAATTGAAGCCGCAGCTGGTTCTGTTTTTGGTTCCCTTACCTTTGGTGTTAAATCCTTGGCAATTTCTGCTAAAGCTTGAATATGTTCCGGACGTGTCCCACAGCAACCCCCAATCGCTTGGACACCTAAGTCTTCGATAAAATGCATTAAGTGCATCTTTAACTCTAGTGGAGTTAATCTATAATGCGCTTGTCCACCAACGTTTTCTGGTAAACCCGCGTTGGGAATACAAGAAATCATAAATGGTGAATGTTCCGACAAGTATTTGATGTGTGGTTTCATCAAATCTGGTCCAGTAGCGCAGTTTAAACCCAAAATATCAATATTGTAGGGTTCTAAAATTGTCACTACAGCAGCAATTTCAGTTCCTACGAGCATGGTACCCATAGTTTCCACAGTCACGGAAACCATTATTGAACGACGTTCGCCTTTTTTAGCAAAAACTTCTTCAATTGCATTCAGTGCTGATTTAATTTGCAACACATCCTGACAGGTTTCTACCAAAAATAAATCGACCCCACCATCAAATAATGCTTCTGCTTGTTCTACATAAGCATTCTTCAAGGTGTCAAAATCAATATGTCCCAAAGTTGGTAGCTTTGTACCGGGACCCATAGAACCAGCAACAAACCTTGGTTTCTCTGGTGTGGAAAATTCCTCACAGACTTTCTTTGCTAATTCCGCAGCGGTTTTATTCAGGTAATAAGCTTGGTCTGCCAAATCATATTCGGCAAGTACAATTGACGTACCACCAAAAGTATCAGTTTCAATTACATCCGCACCAGCAGCCAAGAAACCACGGTGAACTGTCGCGACTGCTTCAGGTTTGGTGTGAACGAGATATTCGTTACAACCTTCGTATTCTGCACCACCGAAATCTTCAGCGGTGAGTTCCTGGACTTGTAAATTTGTTCCCATCGCTCCATCGAACACTACGACGGGACGTTTGGGGCTGTTGAGATGTTCCAAAAATGAGTTCGCCATAAAATTCAAGAAAAATTTAGGTTAGCCTTAATTTATTATTTTCCCGGATTTCTAGACTTTAGGAACTATTAGATTCGACTAAGATTACATTTATGATGATAGAACAGCACGTTAATCAAGATGAAGGGTTTATCCGTTCGAGTGTTGAGGAAGTTCGAGGTAATTTGCTCGAAGCCTTGAAAACCGTGGTTTTAGCGGGAAAGCGGATTGTTATACAACAAGAAGGGGAAGAAGTTGCTGCAATAATCCCTGTCAGGGAATTTGAACGTCTGGAATATTTGGAACACGAATTAGTACCTCCCATCTGGGAACCCTACGAGGAAGAATATTACGATGATGATGGGGGAATTCACTGTGTTTTGGTTGATGAGATGGAAACGGAATTTGATGAGATTATTACTGAGGTGACGGTATACAACGAGCTATTTGGTTTGTTACCTCCGCAGCATTTATCTGGTAAGGAATTTGATACTTTTGCACCAGTGGCGATTTTGATGAATATTGATAAGTTTTGGGTGTCGGAGTATTGGATTAGCGAGAAGGACAGGTTAAAGGCTTGTCTTTAGGGGATTTTGCGGCAATATTGGATTTATAAAACCGCAGAGGACGCGAAGAGCGCAGAGGCAAGAAAGTTAAAGAGGAGTAGTTGTTTAAGATTAAATTACTGAGAATTATTTTAACTTGGTCAAATTATTTTGGGTGATTTCGTCTGCTGGAAACAGGGTTTCAATTCGTAATTCTTGTAATATTATGTCTTGGGGTGTACCGAGAGTTGCTATTGCTGAAAAAAAGTTCATCTTTAATCCGTCTTTGAAAAACTTGACGGTTAATAATGGAATTTGCCAAGTTTGAGAATTTGAAAGTTTCCACAGTTGTGGAACATCCGGATATGTCATCAATTCTTGATAAAGTTGTTGGGGTTGCTGGTTGTTATTGTCTGCTATTGCTTCTCGATAAACTCTTTTGATTAAATGACTAACAATTTCTTCCCAGTTGGAAACGAAGGGTTTTAAACCTTGGGGATGTAACATCAATCGCATCAAGTTAATTTTTTTGTCAATATAGAAATTTTTTTGTAAGTCTTCTGGATTAACCAACCAGTTGATTAACTGTTCCGATATCGGATTAGTTTGAATTAAATTCCAATATCTATCCATTATCAGCACTGGTGACTGGGTTTGAGAAAGCAGAATGAAATCCAAAGCTTTACGAATGGGTTCAAATTCTGGTGAAGATAAATCGCTTTCGGAATAAATTGGTGCAAATCCCGCAGTCGTCAGCATCACGTTTTGTTCCCGTAAAGGAATATCCAGCACCGTAGCAAGCTGTAATATCATTTCCTGACTCGGATTCGCTCTACCGGATTCGAGAAAACTAATGTGTCTTTGAGAGACATCGCTAGCTAAAGCTAAATCAAGCTGGCTGAATTTTCGTAATTTTCGCCAATATTTGAGGAGATTTCCGAAAGTTGTTTGAATCACAATATTTTGATGAAAAATAATGTAGAGACGCGATATATCGCGTCTCTACAGGATGGTTGATTACCTCAAAGGTAATTGTTTCTCTGGGATACAGCAATGATAATCAAAACAATAACGATGATTGAATTTGAATCGGAGAATAAAAGTTATGAAGACTGCAACTTATCAAAATCAAGAATCTGTATCCGGTAAATTATTTTCTACGAAATCCCTTTATCTAATTTTGGTAATTATTGGAAGCATTGCACCTTGGAGTTTTATTTTAGAATTTTTTATTCAAAAGGGATTTTCGATTGAATTATTAATTAAACAGGGATTTGCAAATTACGCTGCTGCAGCATTTGCAACAGATTTGTTAATTAGTGCATTAGTATTTTTGTGTTTTTCATTTTTTGAATTGAAGCGATTGGGTTTATCTCGTAATAGATTAATTCTTTATATTGCAGCTACTTTTGTAATTGGTTTGAGTTGTAGTTTACCGCTGTTTTTATATTTTCGCGAAGGTGTTTTAGAAAGCAGAAAATCGTAGGGTGTGTTATCGCGGAGCGTAACGCACCATAACTAATGAATGGTGCGTTACGGCATTTTCAAATTGATAATTTGTATCGTTACATATTTATTGCCGTAACACACCCTACAATATAATCTTAATCAATTAAACAATGAAAAATATAATATTTAATTTAGCATTTGCAACAATTCTCACTCATGAACTTGATGCAATGACGCAATCGGAATGGAGACTGTTGTTTATTCTCAGAAATCTACCAGAACAAACCGCATCAGTTGCTTTTGTTGCTCTTCATGTACCATTAATTGCAGTGCTGTTATGGTTAACAAATAATCAATCTGAAATTGTTAAAAAATCGTCGCGGATTGCACTTTCTGCATTTTTAATCATTCATTCGGGACTTCATAAGTTATTAGAAAATAGTCTGAATTACACTTTTCATTCAACTCTTTCTTTATGGTTGATGTATGGTGCTGGTTTATTGGGATTTGTTTATTTAATTCTGGTTTTTATGTCTTGGTTAACTAAGAGCGATAAATCGCTTGCTACGAACTGATGAAAATTAAAAATCTATTCAAAATGCTTTTGATTTTTCAGTCCTATTTAAAGACAAAGATACGTTTACATTATCCTTGGTGCGTGACGGTATGTTCAAATTCTTCTGTTACA
This sequence comes from Cyanobacteria bacterium J06621_15, assembly GCA_038525335.1. Classification (GTDB taxonomy): domain Bacteria; phylum Cyanobacteriota; class Cyanobacteriia; order Cyanobacteriales; family Nostocaceae; genus Rivularia. The sequence continues at coordinate 21,603 of JBCBHT010000108.1, forward strand.
CATGATAAATTATCGTAACCGTCACAGCACCCTACAATTCAACTCTTTTCTTATGGTTGATTTATGGTGCTGGTTTGCTTGGATTACTTTATTTGATTTTGGTTTTTATGTCTTGATTAAGATTATATTGTAGGGTGTGTTACGGCAATAAATATGTAACGATACAAATTATCAATTTGAAAATGC
>JBCBHT010000109.1:0-21701 GCA_038525335.1 Cyanobacteria bacterium J06621_15
GTTAGTTGTTAATAGGAAAATAGCTCTACATAGTAAGGTTTTGAGATTTTGAATAGAAATGTGTAAGTTCCATTCGTTGTAAGGGGATTTAATACCTTTAACCTTTGACCTTTCCTTTGTAGGACACTCACAATTAGCAACTAGCAACTAGCAACTAACTACTAACCACTAACAACTAATAACTATCAGCAAACTGTCACCAAATTTCGCTAAATTGGAAAATGTACAATAAAGGACGATTCAAATGACCGCACAACTGTTACTGGTAGATGATGAACCTGGATTACGCGAAGCCGTAAAAGATTACTTGGAAACTAGTAATTTCAACGTTCAAGTTGCCAGTAACGCTAATGATGCTTGGGATTGGATGCAGCAAAATACCCCAGATTTGGTAATTTCCGATATTATGATGCCTCAAGTAGATGGGTATCAATTTCTCAAACAACTCCGTGATGATACTCGTTTTAAAACGCTGCCAGTTATATTTTTAACTGCTAAAGGCATGACAGGCGACCGTATTCAAGGTTATCAAGCTGGTGTTGATGCTTATTTACCTAAACCCTTTGACCCCGACGAGCTAGTAGCAATCGTGGAAAACTTGCTTGCTCGTCGGGCTGTTAAGATTACTAAAAGTGTAGAGGAAGGGGAAACTCCAGATTTAGCAGAATTAGCGTCTCAGATGGCTAGAATTGAAGCGCTACTGACTCAAAAAAATGCAATCACTCAAACCAGCGCACCTTTCAATATTGACTTGACTCCAAGAGAACAAAGCGTTTTAAATCTGGTTGCTGAAGGATTGATGAATAAAGAAATTGCTCGACGCTTAGATACAAGCGTTCGTAATGTAGAGAAATATGTGAGTCGTTTATTCAGTAAAACCGGTACCAACAGCCGTACTGAATTGGTGCGATTTGCTCTAGAACATGGTTTAGCTAATTGACCGAATAAATCATAGATTGATTTCTGATTAGCTTTATAGCCATAAGTTTGGTTGTGAAGTTAGTTTAACATGCTTGACATTGGTACTCCACCGAATCGAGCATACCGGATAATAACCATGAGTAGCAGGAAAAGTAGCCAGAGCAGAAGCTTTAGATTTTTGTTTGATGCAGTGTACTAAGACCAGCATAAAGCTCATTGTTTGACTCCGCAGAATTGACGTGACCTGCTTAACAGAGAAATAGAACAATAGCAGCATTGTCAATAAGACTGAATAAATCAGAAATGGGTCTAATAGTTACAGGGATACAAATAAATGTGTCATTGCGACTGTAGCAGGAAAGCAATCTCAAAGTCTTGCGGTTTCTATCTCCCTCCCGGAGATGCTTAGCGAACGTTTCGCTCCGTTCAACTTGCAATGATAAATATATAATTAATTTTGTCCAAGTGCTTATTTCAAAATACAGGAGATTGAAAGTTAAATTTTTATATTCGTTAAAATTTTTTCTTGTTGTGTTTGCTACAAACCTGTCTCAAAACATTGTTTGTAGGTATTTTTTATTGTCTTAGTATTGGAATTAAATTTGTTTATCCAGGCAAAACAAGGAACTTACCTTTATAAATATACATCAATTTAAGTAATTATCCGTATTTACAGGTATGAAAAGATGGGTAATTATTAAGTAGTTAATTATGAGGAAAACTATCTATTACAGCAAGTAATTACTAGTATTAGCAACAGTTTTGAGTTTATAGAGCATTACTCATAACCGAACATAATTCGATATACACAGCGTAAAGCAATGTATATTTTCTTCTTAAGTATCGGATTTAATAAGTGGAACCATAGAAACTGAAGGTTTACTCTTCCGGAGCAAACTAATTTTAGATTTTGCTGTAATTAGTGCAGAAGAAAGTTTTGGGGAAACACTTTTTTCCGACTTCTTCTCGGTTTTAGTGATTTACGCGTATCCCCAATTAAAAATTGGCATATGATTTGATTTTTTTGACCTAACAGACTTTCTTGGGACAGATTTTAGATTGAACCCAGATTAGTGATTAATGAGCTTGTAAATGCCTGCTTTATCAAATCGCGCAATCTAGAATAATCAATAATTTTTCTGCGAACAGTATTATTAGCTTTTCTTGACACTCCAGACTAGTTAGATTCCTGCATGATATATGAAAGCAAAACCTAGCCAGAAGCTTGTATCGTTAAACTGAGCGTACTTCTAATAGGGAACACTTTGTGAATGGCAACACCTATCTTAAGCCATTTCAATCTTTGAATTCCGATTGTGAGATGTTCTTTCGTGACGAAAAGTTAAGAAAAAATCAAAAGTCGCTTATCAGTCTTGACATGCAAACTATAAAGCAAGGTATGAATACTATCGCTATGGTCATGCAATTACAAGCATCTTCTTCCCTGGTAGTTCGATTTTTATTGTAGACCTTAACTAGAGCCGTATTAGTAAAGACAATTACTAGTTAGTAGGCACCCAATTACTTTTAAGACAAATAAATTTACTAACTGTTGAAATCTGCTGTAGACGCAGCCCCGTCATAAAAATGTGTAGATGCCGGGCAGGTAGACACACGGCTAGATATGACTTATCTGGATACAGAGGCAAAACTCAGCTTTGGGAACACGCTTTCGCTTGAGTTATACCAGTTAACTTGTTGTGGAAAAAATTAAGTTTCGGATTTAAACTTAAAAATTTACCTGCGTCTCTCTAAAATAACTGCACCATCATAGCCGCGTTCCTTATACGACTGTGTTGACTATTGACCCATTTCATTAGAGTTACGCAAACGCATTAGCTGACGACGCATTTGCGGTGATGCTTTTAGCTCTGTTGTCTGATGAACCTTTACAACCTGCTGCAACATCTCTAGAAAGTCATCAGAACCTTCTGCTAAAGCTTCTAAAAGGACTTGCAAGAGCTGGTCGCGGTCGCGCAGTAAACTCTTTTCCTCAATTAATCGGAATTTGAGGTTGATTTCGCACTCATAAACGCCTACTTCTGGGTTATTTATTTGGCGTGGTAATGCTTTCGAGTTCATAGTTTTTACGATTCCTTTACTCGGTGGTCATATGGGTGAGGAGTTTTATCTCAAGCAAAAGTTCTTTATATTTTGTTTGAAATCGAAAGTGGTCTGTGATTTTGAAAGAAGAAAAATCATTTTGGATTATTTGTATTGCATTTCACTCTCCTGTTGATAGTTCGTCGGTAGACTAACTGAATCTATAATTTTATATTCATGCACCAGTAACAGTTCTAGCAAACCCTAAACTATTATTCAGTTTTTAAACTTCTATACAATGAAGTTTCTGTAAGAACTTGCTAGAGCTTTTTAAAGGTTTTTACATCAAAGTTATCTCCACGTCAATAACAGTTTTACTTTTAACTAAAATAGAAGTAATACTACGTAAGTAAAAACGCTGAAATCATTTTATTCGACTATAGCCTACGGTTGTTGTTTAGCAATTCCGTGAAATTACTAGATGTCAGTTTTATTCATTAAAAAAACACAATTGGAAGTTGAGACCAAAACTTTTAAGGGTAAATTTAGTTTTCGAGCATAAACCAGCACATTAGCTAAATTATTTGTTCAATTACACGAGATTTATGAGGATTATTGTAATGTCCGCAAACAAAAAGTATGCGATAAAAAATGGCGATTCAAGCTTACCAGACTGACCCATTAGATAAATTAGTGGTTCCCCAATCTATCAACACAAGGCTTATCGAGAGCTAGAAAATATAAAAATAAAATTTTATTTGAGTTACGAATGCAAAAATATATCACCATAGCTTCTCGTCTGAGACTTACGCATGATGCTGTCATCTTCAGGTTTCAAGCAGGAATTTAGAGTCTACAATAATTGGAGTGTTACTTTATATCTTGAACATTGCCTCCTATGGATAACCAGATGCTGCTCAAATCTACAACTCGCCATATCCGTATTTTTGCGGCAGAAGTTGAGGATGGCGAATTGGTTCCTAGCAATCAAGTGTTGACCTTAGATATCGACCCAGATAATGAATTTACTTGGAGCGAAGATACTCTACAGGTTTTATATCGTAAATTTGATGAGTTAGTCGAAGCGAACAGTGGCCAAGACCTAACTGACTATAATTTACGTCGCATTGGCTCAGATTTAGAGCATTTTGTGCGTTCGCTTTTACAGAAAGGCGAAATTAGCTACAACATATCCGCACGAGTCAATAACTATAGTATGGGACTTCCTCGAGTCGGAGAGCCAGAAAAGTAACTCAGCTAAGCCCCTGCTGTTTCAAGCTCAATTGTTAAAAATTCGTGAAGATAGCAAGGTAAATTATATAAGGTGAGTCGTTGACTCACCTTATATAATTTTCATCCAGACTTTATTTTTTTATGCTTTATACGCTTAAAAACATTGAAGTCTAACTCAACCGAGACAAATAAATTCTTCAAGCCAGTTAAATTTTCAGTCTAATTACTTGAAAAGTGTAGTATTAAAAGAAACTAGTAGTAACATAAATACTTAACTTTAAGTTGTCTAGTGATTTATAAAATGCAATATATAAAAAGCAGATGAAGAAATAGTATCCACTCTTAATGTATAGCAAGACTGTTTTAATGGTTCTACAAGTCAATGGCAAATGGTATTAAGCGTCGTCCCTTCTTTTAGTATTTTTTTATATACTTTCTCTAAAGGACGTATTATGACTAATAATTAACTTCCTCGCGATTTATAAACCTTCATATTACCGACCCGACTATAAGAGTGTATGTTATAAAATCCCGAGTCAAAATGGAATATATCGTTGTATGCGAACGCAAACGGTTATATAACCGTTCTCTATGAATAAAGAAAATGAAGCGATGACGCCTTCTCGGTGGGAAACTATGGAAAATGACGCGGCAACGCTCTACTGTCCAAATGAACTTTGTCAAGCTGCTAACCCCCTTACCCACAAGTTTTGCCAGCGATGCTCCACACCCTTACCTAAAATTTATCTTTGGGCTGTGGCAGATGGTTTGGCGGTGGGTAATTCTGGAGAATTGTTACAAGAGCGTTATTTAATTCTTGAGCATAATGTTTTATTGGATACTAAGCCGGGTATTTTACCTGAGATACCCGAACAACAAAAGCTAGATGATATAAAATCTTATCTGAGATTAATTCCCTATAGATTGCACGTTCCCCAGGTTTACGGGCTGCTTTCTTTAGAGATGGGGAACACTACTAAAGAAATAATACTTCTAGAAAAGCCTCCGCTTATTCTTAATGAATCGCCAACAAAAGTGCAATTGTGTAAGGAATTAGCAAATGCGACTAAGAATGCAAGTTCCTTAAGACAATTAAATTGGCTGTGGCAAATATCTCAATTGTGGCAACCTTTAGCTAGTGCTGGTGTAGCTTCTAGCCTGCTGAGTGAAAATTTAATTCGAGTGGAAGGTTCAATAGTACGCTTACTAGAATTAACTTCTGATGGTGAAAATAGACCGAAGCTGGCTGCTTTAGGAGATTTTTGGCAAAACAAATTACTCAAGAGCGCAAAACCGGCGATTCGCAATTTTATGAGCGAAGTTTGCCGTTTACTGATTGAAGGGGAAATACATTCAAGCGAGCAGTTAACAGCCATTTTAGATAAGGGATTAACTAGCTTGAGTGAATTTAACAAGATTAACATCAACGTTTTTGCGCTGACAGATACTGGTCCCTCAAGACAACGAAATGAAGATTCTTGTTATCCCCAAAGCGGTACGACTATCTCTAAACCACCAGAAAAATCAGCTTTAACTATTGTTTGCGACGGTATTGGCGGACATGAAGGGGGCGATGTTGCCTCAAGGACTGCAATTGAGACGATTCAAAGTTCTGTAGCCCAATTAGCCTCTTTGCCAGAAGACCGGATTAATCCATCCTTATTACTTGCGGACTTGGAACAGGCTGCTGCTTTTGCTAACGACAAAATTAGTCAGCTTAATGATAGTGAAAACCGTCAAGGTCGGCAGCGCATGGGAACGACTGTAGTCATGGCATTACCTATTGCCCATGAAATGTATATTACCCATGTGGGGGACAGTCGAGCTTATTTAATCACGCGCAACAATTGTCACCAGATAACTCTTGACGATGATGTGGCTTCACGAGAAGTACGACTTGGCTATGCGGTTTATCGAGATGCTGTGGGACAAGCTGCTTCTGGTTCTTTAGTACAAGCATTAGGAATGAATGCTAGTAGTGCTTTACACCCAACAGCACAACGATTCATTCTGGATGAGGACTGCGTTTTTCTACTATGTTCCGATGGTCTAAGTGATTTTGACCGTGTAGAACAATACTGGGAAACTGAAATATTGCCGTTGCTCAACAATAATAGTGATGTAGCCAGCGTTACTAAGCAATTGTTAGAGATTGCTAACAATCAAAATGGTCATGATAATGTGACAATTGCTTGCATGCATTGCCAAGCTAAATATTCGGAGCCGAAATCAGAATTGGAAGCAAGTCTTGCCGATATTGCTTCAATTCCAGTGGCTGATTCTTCACATTTAGCCGCAGTTACGCAAAATCTTCCCAATCAAAAAACTCAAGTAATTTCAGAAAAAGCTGGTTCTAAAGGTTTAAAATTGCCTTTAATGTTTGGAATAATTGCCTTATTAACTGTAGCGGGTGGTAGTTTGGGGTATGTATGGCGGCAGGGACTGTTGAGTAATAATCCCGACCCGGAAGAAACTGGGACTCCAGCAGAAGCAATAACAGGTAGCCCGCAACCGACCTCAAGAATTGATGCTCAAAGACTTACCCAAATTGATAAAGGCTGGTTGATTAACGCAAAAACAAAATTAAATATTAGTAAAAGCACGTTACCCCCTGCCGATGAAGATATTTCTTCTAAACAACCGCTACCATTGTTTGCACCACCTACAAGTTTGTTACAGGTGGTTGAAAAACAGCAGAGTCCATCATCACAAGACTACTGGCTACAGATTAAGGTATGTTCAATTGGAGATGCTCAAGGAGTAGTAAGTTCTTCTGGGAATACATCAACTACTGGCAGAAAAACTTTACTCAAACCGGGCGAACAGGTGTGGTTGAAAAGCTCGGAGCTTACGCCATCGAAAGCTTCTGTCTCCAAACCAGCCACTGCTCCAAAAGAATGTTCTGTAGCAGATAATTTGCGTCCTCTTATCGAAGATTCTTCGACTTCCTTACCCGTTGAAGATTCCTTAACCCCTGCTCAACCACCCATTGAGACAACACCAAGAAATATACCCGCTCGAACAACATTACCTCAAAATGGTAACAACGCTGATTCCACAAATCGATAAACTATAAGAAAGTAAAATAATACAGGTATTCGCCTGAAATGATTATTTTTAGGCAATCATTTTGCCTGAAAAAATTTACCTTTAAGTTCTTTGAATCCATGCCATCCCTAAATCTGGCGATAGCCCGTCTCGTTCATACTGGCACCGACAATTTCGCCATTTGGGTTGTGAATGCTCCATATCCCAGTGGTTATGTTTTACATGATTGTTTGTGGTCGGAAGAACTAAATCAAGCTTGGCAAGAATGGCAACAAATGTTTGCCGGACATTCTCGTTTGGATATATCGCCAAAAAATAAGTCGAAAATTGCAAAGCCGCTTCCATTAAATTCCTTACCGGCTACTTCTGGTAAAAAAACCAGCTATAGCAGCCGCTTAATGCAGTATATGGGAGTAAATTTATGGCGTTGGGTATTTGAAGGAGAAATTCTTGGCAGTTTGGAACGCAGTCGCGGTATTGCGATGGGTCAGCATACACGCTTACGTTTTCGATTGGAAATCCGCGAACCAGATTTGATTGCGCTTCCTTGGGAAATTATGCAGCGTGAACCGGGACAACCTGCGATGTCGCTTTCGCAACATCTATTATTCAGTCGCACTACTTCTCAAGTTGAACCACTGTCTTCAACCCGTACCGACCAAGCTTTAAATATTTTGTTAGTTCTGGGTGAAGATGAAAACCTGCAACTTGAAGAAGAAGCAGCTATTCTTCAACAAACTCTTTCCGGAGGTAATTCTGTCGGCAGTAGTTCTGCCGGATACGCACCTTGTATGGTGAAAACGCTAGTAAAGCCGACTCCGCAAGAACTGATTTCGGAACTAGAAACCAAAACTTATAATGTTTTCTTTTACGCCGGTCATGGCTTACCAGGACCTGATGGCGGGTTTCTGTTTTTACGAGATGATATGACTTTTAATGGCATGGAATTAGCACAAGCTCTCACCCGCAGTGATGTAAAGCTGGCTGTTTTTAACGCTTGCTGGGGAGCGCAACCTGCGGCGGATAAAAATAGAGCCATTGCTCATAGTAGCTTGGCTGAAGTTCTTATACGTCAAGGTGTTCCAGCAGTACTGGGGATGCGTGATGAAATTACTGATGAGGAAAGTCACAGTTTTATTCAAAGTTTTGCCTTAGCTTTACGTACCCGTAAACCCATTGACGAAGCGGTTGCTGAAGGTCGAAAAAGACTGTTAACTATTTACCACTTCAACCAACCTGCTTGGACTTTACCAGTTCTTTATCTCCACCCCCACTTCGATGGAGAATTATTAAAGAGTTTTGAGGAAGGTGCTACAGAAATACCAACAACCTTTATTCCCGGTAGCGCAAATGTTTCCCTACGTTCTTTACAACCTGGAGGCAAAAGTTACTTACTCCAACCAGTTGTGACCCGTATTGGTCGCATTAGAGAAAATGATATTGTAATTAGAGAACCTTCTGTGTCAAAACGACACGCTGAAATTCTACGTCGCAATAACTTCAACGGCGAAGTTCAAGTACAAACTTATTACTTACAAGATTTATCTACTTATGGTACTACTTGGATTTTACGCTCTGGTGGTTGGGAGCAAATTTACCGACGGGAAGTACCTTTGGAATCGGGAATGCATTTAAAGTTTGGTAGCACTAAAAGTCAAACTTGGGAATTTCGTATTGAAAATTAGTAATGATTGATTAGTTAAAAGAAATTTATTTTGAGGGGAATCCCAATCTCAGACAGTTATTTTCTGGATGCTAGTAAGCAACTTTACTATATTTATCCCATTGGTGGCATTACTTGTTTACGTATTAATATAGACGCAACATGGTTACTTGCAACATGGTTACTTAAAATTAACAGCTTTTTAAGTAGATAAAATAAAATTTCAGTTTGCGGAAATCATAAACTGGGTGCTGTAGCTGTCAATACCCCAAAAGAAAAGACTCAAGGAGACAACACATGACTGACAAAATAAACAAATCAACAAATTTTAATAATTCACTTTCTAAAAGCGAGATGGATTTGCTCGCAAATTTATTAGAACCAACAGATAACAGTTATCCCTGGAATCCTTATGACGAAGATGCTACAGCATACTTTAATCAAATTGACGAACAATTCGTTATGCAAGATTTGCTAGATGAGGAATTGAGTACGCGGTGTGAAAGCTTTCACAACCAATTAGATGCACTTTGGAAGACAGTTGATACTTCAGAACAATACAATTGTAATACAAATACTACAGTTGCTGTCAAGCTTCAAAAAAGTTTACAACAAAAGTTTTCCAACAGTATGCCTTCAAATTGGATAAACTTGATTGCTCAGAAAGCAGCAGAAATTTTTAACGAGAAACAGTCAATGACCGAGCAGCTCATTGAATGCGTTCAAGCTGTACTACCAAGTTTAGAAGCGGATGACATTATGGTTCTAGCAAGACCTTTAGCTTACGCAACCAGAAGTGCAGAACCGAACAAGGTAGAATCTACCCTTGCTAACTTTAATCAAGGCAAAAACTGTGAATGGACGACTTTATCAGAGATTGAGCAAGCAAAAGTTGGTTTAGCAGTTGCCTATGATGCACTAAATCAATTAGACAATTCTCAACCAGAAGAATAGATATTCCTTATATATTTCCTATAAAAGTTTAATCGCCATTTCTTACTTTAATTGCGTCGAAAAAATGCAATCTAATTGTGTTCCTAATGACTGGGGCTATTCTATTTTTAGTATTTTTCTTTCTTGGGGTAGATTTACCCACTATATATAAAGAATAAGATAGTTAGTTGCCTAGCCCCATCTATCAAAAGACATATTAATAAATAGTAGTTAGTGGTTAGTTGTTAGTGGTTAGTGGTTAGTGGTTAGTGGTTAGTAGTTAGTGGAACTGATAAATAGGTGATTAAATTAATATAATTTTTTGAATCTAGAAAGTTAATAAACCTATAAATTAAATTAATAAACAAAGCAAACAGGTTTGACTGAGGAGCAGTAGTGAAAATACGGAAAGTAACCTATCAGCATCATTTTAATATAAATAATCATACCTTTTGACTGATTAATGATTTTGGGTATTAATTATTTAGTTAAGTAAGTTTTTGAATAATATAGAATAAATAACTAACAACTAGCAACTAGCAACTAACAACCAACAACTAACAACTAACCACTAATCATTTGTTTCCAAAAAAACGAGTAGCAAAATTATCTTCTCGATTAGGTGAAAGAACCCTTGCTTTAAGAATTGCTGCCATCAAAAAAGCATAAGACAATACGCCTACAATAACTAAAAGTAAAGCATTATTCGCTCCAGTCGTATTCCATAAAGCGTGAAGTGCTGAAGCGCTAAGATATCCAACTAGTAGAATTTGTCCTCCTAATTTTGGTTTAAGCACTGCTAAACCAATAAAATATCCAAGATATCCACTGTAAGCCATATGTCCGGCTACAGAGCCTAAAATTCTGGGAATTAGCAGCTGTAGACCAACTAATTGACCTGTCTCAGTTCCTGCTTGAATTGCTGCACTTTGAGTAGCTTCGGGTACATATTGACCGAGTGTTTCCAAGAGCGTAAACCCTACCGCAGAAGCTGCACCAAGCAAGATTCCATCTAAAGGTTCCCAAACACCAACACGCTCTTTCCAAGGGGAAGATAATGTTAAACCGATAAAATATATAGCTATAACTGGTAATATTTTAAGCAATTCTTCCATTAAGCCAGCACCAAAAAACATCCGCACCAGCAATTCTGTGAAAGTGATTGATTCTTGTCCTGACGGTAATCTACCAGGGAGGACTTCACGAAACAGAAAAAGAAATAAATCTAAAATTGGACTAACTAAAATTAAAGCCGTGGATAAGGCTACAGTTACTAAAACCCACCAAGGCTTATGCTTCCCACATAGCTGATAAATAAAATAGTAGGCAGCGAAAGCAATATAAATAGCAACTATAACTTGGTTAGCTTCTGGTTTTCCCACCGTAGCAAACATTAGTACTACAAATACAACTGTCAAAATTCCTGGTATTAAGTAGGCTTTACTAGTTAAATCTTTACCTGTAGAAATTATAGGAAATAATTGAGTGAAGCTAACTGAGTCTGCTTTGGAATAGTTATGGGAGTTTATTGTCCCTTTTTGGGCTGTATTAGCAGCGACTGTGGTTTTTCGTTCTGCTATTTCATGACTAAAAACTAACTGCGGTCCATCGTAACCCAAAGTGATTCGGTCACCTGGGAAAACTTGCTGACATTCTTGCAAGCGTTTTCCGTTGAGATATGTACCGTTAGCACTATCTAAATCGCAAAGTATCCAACTAACTTCACCATCGGGAGATAAATTTAAAGGACGAATTACCGCATGGCGACGAGATACCATGCGATACTTTAATGCATCTAATACAACTTGACAGTGAGGATCGCGTCCAATTACCGCCTCTGAAGTTGGAATTAGCGAGTAGCGTTGACGAACGGATCGTGTTTCTAATTCCTTACCAGACACTAGCCGCAGAAATGCATTCTGTCTTGCGTTTTTGTCTGTCATCGAATCAGTAGTATTTCTCAACTATAATTAGTGGGTTTTCTGTTGCCAGTAAGACTTAACCACGCAACGCCGATTTTAATTAAACATTGCTTAATTAATACACTATAGTTAGCGTTTTTGCAGACAGTGAAAGTTTGTTACTCAAATTTATGCCTAATATTGCAAAAAGTGCTAACATAAACACCCATTATCTTAGTCTACGCTACCACAGAGTATTTTGGCTTTATTAAATTATAAATTTTGTGCATTGTAATAGTTATCAAAAAAATGGTTATTAAAAAATTACAAGAAATTAATTTAAGCAGTTTTGTCTAACTGTATACTTATACTCTTGACTTTAAAAATAAATTCGTATTTATGAAATAAAAAGATTGCAAATACATTTGCTTTGAAGTTGATTCGTTGTATAAAGTTATTTGTGCAAAGATTAAAATTTCGCCAAAAAATAAGTTGAAAGATAGATTTGCCAGCATAAAAAAATTAAAAACTGGCAAATAAAAACTGGCATCAGTTATCAAGTGAGTTTAGCCATCTGGGGATGGTCGATTTTGGTACCAAGAACCTTGAGAAATTCAGCGAGCCAATGAGGATGTGCTGGCCAAGCAGGTGCAGTAACTAAGGTACCATCAACGACTACTTCTGAGGGTTTAACATCTACGTATTGACCTCCTGCACTGCGTACATCTGGGCTACAGGCAGGATATGCAGTACAGGTTTTGCCTTGTAATACATTAGCAGCAGCCAAAACTTGTAAACCATGACAGATTGCAGCAATCGGCTTGTTATTTTGAGCAAAATGCCTAGTAATTTCTAATACTCTTTGATTCAAGCGGATGTATTCAGCGGCTCTTCCTCCAGGAATAACCAGAGCATGATAGCTCTTTTCATCCACTGTACTGAAATCAGCATTTAGAGTGAAATTATGACCGGGTTTTTCACTGTAAGTTTGGTCTCCCTCAAAATCATGAACTGCTGTTTTTACTTTGTCACCAGCTTTCTTATCAGGACATATTGCATCAACCGTATGTCCAACCATTTGTAAAGATTGAAAAGGAACCATGACTTCGTAGTCTTCTACATAATCCCCAATAATCATTAAAATTTTCTGACCTGTCATAGTCAATTTTTTCTCCCTGATAAATGTTAATAATTTATATGTAAAAGGTTAAAGGCTGAGAGCTTAAAGTTGAACTAATTTTTTACTGTTTTATTTTTATTCTTGTATATTTAAGCTATTAGAAAAAGCTTACTGTATGGAGTTTATAACTTGCTGTAATTCTCGAAGCTTTTCTAAAGCTGCTCCACTATCAAAAAGTTCTCGTGCTTTGGCAAAACCTTTATCTATGTTCTCACAAATTCCACAACGCCATAAATAAAACCCGCCATTCCATATTGCAGTTTCCATTAATTCAGACGGATGAGCGGCTAAAACAGATTTTATTTCTGATATTAATTGTTCGGTACCATTCAAAGGTATATTTTTAGTCGAAAAACCATATTCACGAGGAGCTAAAAGTAATCTTTCAAGATTTTCACCACCATTTCCTAAACCGATAATCGCAGTACGGTCTTGTGGTAAATCACAACTACCTTCTAAGCCTTTTACAGTTGTAAAGTTAGTTATTCCCATATGAGACAGTGTTGCTTGAAACCTCTCTTCCGTTGGTGGATGAACAAATCCGGGAACTATATGAACATCACCAGCATAAGGACACCAAATTAATTCCATTGTCGCCAAGGGTGGACGTTTGCCGATTTGGTCGCGGTATTCCCAAATAGTTTTTATTAAAGGAAAATGCTCTGGTGTATAAACAAAACCGATTCCTATTTTTTCTAGAATCTGCTGGGTTTTAGATAAATTTAACTTTGTCCAGTCAACACCTAATTCTTGCCAAATTTCCACTAAGGTCAGCCCGTACTTCGTTGGAAGACGACCTCCACCGTGCATAATTACATTTTGACCAGAACAAGCCAATAATAAAGCTGTAATTGGAACAACTGGTGCGGTACGGGTTCTACCATCATAAGGTACACCAAATACAATAGCCGGTCGCTCGCTGGAAACTGCCTTTAATTTTGGACCAAGTTCGTTGTAAGCATCCAACATTCCCGCTAACTCTTCGCTAGTAGGTCGTTTAATGCGATGTGCAATCAAAAAAGCGCCGATTTGTGCTGGTGTTGCTTCCCCTAACAACATCATTTTTGTTGCTAATCCAGCTTCTACCCGAGTTAAGTTATGTGAAGTATGTTGACCGCTACCTATTTTTTTAAGTAAATCTCTAAATAAATTGCTCATATTGTTATGAAGTTTAACACCCTTGGGGAAGAGAATTAATTTCTAATTTCTAATTCACGCCTAATGTGAATTAAAAATGTTCCTTACAGAGTAAGGTCTTTGAGGCTTGCTTAAACCTCGATTTTTAATTTATCAACGTCAGAATCATGGTTTGAGAGTCTAATTCACATAACACGTAACTTATAACTCCTAATCCCCAAATGCTCACTGTTAACTGTTAACTGTTCGCTGATGACTGTTAACTTGTTTGGGAATTTGTTCTTTTACTAAGTGCCAAAAATATTGTATTGGAGGAATTTGTAAGCGGTCTTGAGTTGTTACTATTACTACCTGGCGAGTCAAGGATGTACTGTGGACGGAGGAACCGTTTTTATTAACTACAAAAGGACGAATCGCAAGACTGGGGTCAATACGTGCTTCGATTAATGCGGAGCTTGGTAATAGTGCAATTAATTCTCCCTGACGTACTATTCCCCGAAAAGCATCTAAAGTATTAACCTCCAAGGCTGATTTGAGTAATGTTTGGGTTTGGTCAAATTGATTCTGTACCAAGCGCTGCATTCCATAACCTTCTTTAAAAATTACTTGTCGATAGCGGATTAATTCTGACCAAGGAATACATTCATACTCGGTTAATGGATGATTGGCTGATATTAAAACTTCTATACTCTCTTCATAAAGTGTTTCGACAACCATTTCTTTACTTGTAGTAAGAAAACGATTGTTCATTACAATTGCTAAATCAACTAGCCCATCTTTGAGAACTTTCAATGCTCTATCGCTACCCAATGATGTTACTCTTAATTGCACATCTGGGTATTGATTGCAAAATGATTGTAATAAAGGTGGAAAATAATAAGCACATACTGATGGAATAGAAGCAATACAAAGTTCTGGCTGCTTTCCTACAATTAAATCTGTGATTTCTTGCTTTACGGTTTGCCACTCTAAACATATTTTACGGGCACGAGGCAATAAGGTTTCGCCCGCCAAAGTCAATTTTGATTGGCTGGTTCTATGAAACAATTCAAGCCCCAAATCTGCTTCCAGTGACTGAATCTGACGACTGATTGTGGATTGAGTAACGCTACATTTTCGCGCTGCTTTTTGAAAGCTACCACTTTCAACGATTGCCAAAAAGGCTTGCAACTGTTCTAGCCGCATTTTAAAGTCGCTAATCGTTATATTAATAACAAATTTAAGCTAACGTACTTTTTCTCTAATTTTTAGTAATTTATATTACATATATGTTTTCTCCTATCAAGTTTCTATTAAATTCAATATGTTTATAATTCTGCCTAAACATTGTCAAACAAGGTATTTGGGTCAATTTATGTTCGATTTTTGTCAAGAATTCAGACATATTATTTTTGTTAATCGTCAGAATAAGTGCTTAAGAAGTTATGACGGTTTGTGGTTTCTCAAATAAGACGCAGAACAAAATATAGATATACAGATATTTAGATAAATCAGCTTTAAATAATATCAGCCTAATTAGTAGAGGAAGGTAATCAGAAGTAGCCTATCGCAATCGGAGCATAAAGTGCGTTTTTTGGAAAACACTGTTAAGAATGCACTTTTCAATATAGGGAACCAAGAATAGAAAGCGTGCTGATTTTTTTAGGTATCCTACGAATGTGCTGCATCAAATAGAATCTGTGGATGAGTCGAACAATTCACAATTAATTTAGATTAATTTAAATTCACTTAGTTTATCTATTGTTTGGTCTAATCAATTTTTATCGAGTTGTATATTGCTTTTATTATCTTGTAATTTATTAATGTACCAATATTGTTTATAGTTATATAGGTAAGATTATATTCCAATAAATAATTTCTGCTTCATCTTATTAATTAATCTTGTTTACTTTCACGCTTCTCAAACATTCTCATTGGCATTAAACTTTTAATTGCAAGGTGCGAAACATGAAGAATCTATTCAGACAGATTCGTAAATATAGCCGAAATGATAATTTCTTGCATATAGTAGAGAGTCTTCAAGTACTAGTTTCCAAGTTACTATCAATTGCGATGATAGTACTAATATTAATAGCTATAGCAGATTTATTAATTTTTATTGTAAACAAACTACTTGCTTGGAACTTTAATGAAGCAAGTTTTAACAAAAACTTATTTACAGCTTTTGGACTTTTTCTAAATATTCTCATTGCGTTGGAAATCTTAGAAAATATCACTGCCTATTTGAGAAAAAGCGTGATTCATGTAGAATTAGTAATCGCTACTTCTTTGATAGCCGTAGCAAGAAAAATCATTATATTAGATTTGAAAAACACAGAAGGACTCAAAGTTATTGGTTTAGGAATCGCGGTTTTGTCTTTATCAATCAGCTACTGGATTATACGCCGCAATCACCGTAGAGATTAATTTTTATAATTAATCTTTATGTTTAAAACCAATGCTTCTAAATCTCTCTAATTAATAGTTAGAACCATACCTTCATAGGCTAAAAATCCTTGCTCGAATTCTTTTTTAAGATTTATTTCAATTTTATCTAAGAAGTCGTCGTTATCGTTTGGATGATGATTGGAAAATACAAGTTGTTTGCCACCAGTTTTACGAGCTAAGTCCACTACAACTCGCCAATAGCATTCAATTGATGTTTGTGTTTCGTAAAAATTAGAAGTACGGTAGCTAGGATTTGCAATTAGCAAATCTACTCCTTGAATTAATTTCATCAAGTTTTCTTGTTCTGAATCGTCTATTTCAGACTGTAAATCAGTTATGTAAGCAACGCTATACTCTTTTAACTGAATTCTATAGCCTACAGACTTAGTATTATTGTTGATTAAGGCTATTTGTACCGTTAAATCGTCTATAGCTATCACCTTATCTGGAGTCAAATTATAAAATTGCAGTTCTGATTCCATAACTTGCAAGGGATAAGGAAAATGCGGTAGTAGCATCTGGTCACTAAGCGACTGCTTAATTGATGCACCGTTAGAAGCAGCAGTACCGTAAATGTGAAAGCAGTTTCCTGGTACAAATACAGGAGCAAAAAACGGAAATCCTTGAATGCGATTTGCTTGAGCGTTGGTAAAAAATAAATAACCTATTGTTTTTCGCTGTTGTTGTAGCCAGGTTTTTCCTAAAATCCGCAGACCAGTACCACCGTCAAATATCAAATTTTTTCCAGCTACTTGCATTTCTACACAAGCAGTATTACCACCATAACGATTATTCTCTTCACCTGGAGTCGGAATCAAGCCCCGAACTCCCCAAAATTTGATGACAAATTTGTCAGCTTGATTTTCGGAGCCGCTCAAGAGTCTAGTATGGGCTGCTTGAGAATGGCGAGACGGTTCTATCTGTGACATTGAAGGTTACATAATAGTCTTGCCGAGCAGGTCATCGTAGTTTCGCACTTCTAATAATTTGTTTTTGTCGTCTACGATGACAACCGTTGGAGAAAAACTCTCGATTTCCTCCTTCGTGAACTGCCCGTAAGACATTATAATCAAGCGGTCACCTTTAATGCCCAAACGTGCCGCAGCTCCATTTAGCTCAATAGCTCCCGAATTAGCTCGTGCCGGTATTGTATAAGTAACAAAGCGTTCGCCATTAGTTACGTTCACCACTTGCACCTGCTCGTAAGGCAAAATTCCAGCCTTTTCTAAAAGCATTTGGTCTATGGTGATACTACCTACGTAATTGGGATTAACTTCGGTGAGAGTACAGTTGTGAATTTTTGCAAAAAGAAGCGTGCGGTGCATTGGGCAAATTAGGTTTTAGAAGAAAAAATCTAAACTTGAAAAAGTTGAAAAATTTGAAGTTATTATCTTACAGTGAAACTCCAGTAGTCGCAAAACCAGCTTTGCTTTTCTACTTGACTGCTTTAATGCATTGTTCTACTAAAGGCGCAACTTTTTCAACATCTTGCCAACCAAGAATCTCGGTTACTTTTTTCTCTAAATTTTTGTAACTCCGGAAGAATTCTGCAATTTCATCAAGCTTATGGGGAGCTAAATCTTTAAGAGATTTTACCTGAGTGTAGCGTGGGTCTTTATCTGGAACGCAAAGAATTTTTTCATCGCGATCGCCACCGTCAATCATTTCCAACATTCCAATTGGTCTTGCTGCAATCACGCAACCAGGGAAGGTTGGTTCATCCATTATTACCATACCATCGAGAGGGTCGCCATCATCAGCCAAAGTATTGGGCACAAAACCATAGTCGTATGGATATTGTACCGATGAATAAAGCACTCTATCTAAGGCAAAAGCTTGTAAATCCTTATCGTATTCATACTTGTTTTTACTTCCCCCAGCAATTTCAATTAAAACGTTTATTAAACCGGGTTTTGGTTGGGCTGGGATAATGGATAAGTCCACAGATTTACTCCGTTCATCTAGATTAATTTTTGCTGAGAAGCGACTAGGCTCCCGTGTAGAATTTTAGGTCAATATGGACTTATACCAAAGTAGTTTTTTCGGCTCGACAAAAAAAAAGAATAATTTGTAAGCTCAGTTGTTAACACTACAAACTACCCAGAACAATTTTCTGTTTAAGGGCTTTGATAATTTACATACATTTGTACTACTAAAAATAGAAAAAAGCCCCCTTTAGAAGAAAAAGGGGGTTAAGAATATCCAAAAAATGTTTGCAATGCTTTTTAATCGCTGCGTAAGCCCTATTTATGCATCGTCGCTGTGCATATTTAGAGAATGGCACAAGAAGCTTTTGATTTATAAAGCTTTTGTTGGCAAGCAATATATCAATATGCTCCGAATGACCTATTCCCATTCATATCGTTCTCACATTTGAATTATTAGTACAGAGACTATTGTCATTTCAATGTGAATATGGCTATATTAATTGCTTTTGTAAATTATTTTTTCTTGGATAAGTCCGAAGCGTTTCTATTCATTTTATAAATGGATGAAATTTCACTTTTTATTAGTTCAGTATCATTGTCAGCTTCTTGCAAGTTATAGGTTAATGGTTGCCGATTTCCCTGAAAGCTGCTTGAAGAGTAATGACCAATTACAAACATCGGTAGCGTCAGAGTTAACATAGCAATCGCTGTTCCTACAACGTCTGCCAACCGTTGCGAAGGTAATTCCTCAGTATTGGCAGACTGACTGTTAGAATCCATATAAATTATTTAGCTCTTTACATCACTAGTTGCTACAACTCTCTCATGTATGAGAGTGTTGATATTATTTTAGCTTTTTTTCTGACAGTAAACTCTCTACTGTTCAAGAATTTAAATGAGTTAGTAACCTTACTTTATATATTTCTTTATACCTGAATCTCTTGATACCAAGTAATCCAGAAATATCTTGTTTTAATACTTGTAACTAATCTCGCTTAATACTTCCGTATTGCCTGTTATGATTGCAGCTTATATCAGTTATTAATCATGCAATAAAAAATACATATTATCTATTCGTTAATATTAACTTTAAATCAAAAAGGGGTCAATATCATCTTCCGTAAGGTATATAAAATGTTATATGGCAAGGCTTTTAAGCTTTTTTAAAGATTATTATTTATTATCTAATACTTAAAAGTAGTTGAGTATACTTTAAATATTTTTTATCATCATCAGTGATTACACTCATTTTATTTCACTGACTATATGCTTTGAATAAAATAATTTAATAATAATTCTATACCGAAGAAGTACAGAAAACTTAAATTATTTTTAAGTAGCAGTAAGTGACCATTATCGGTTGATAATCTTTATATTTAATTCGGTAGAAATAATTATAAATTCAGTTAATATTACGGTTATGGTTATATTAATAACAGGCTATAATTATCCGGATAATTTTTGAATTATTTTTAAATGATTTCCTGGCATATTATCAAATGGTTATCTAAGATTAAATATTCTTTTAATAGAGTTTAGAGTAGGTCTATTAACCCGACAAATCAAGATAGCTTTATATAAAAATAATGTAACAATTTACAATAATTATCCGGACTAAAAAAACCGCCACTAAAATAGGGCGGTTTGGTTAAGCAATCGGAGGGTATTTACAGATTACTCTGCTAGGGCTAATAATTGCTGTAGCCAAGTTTGCACTCTCCTGACCAATTTTGCGGCTTTGAACAATTCACCTAACTTTGGCTATAAACGCTCATTTTTTCTTTGATAAATCGTATATATAAATGCTTAAAAGTAGATTTAATCACGCGGGGCATTCCAAAATCAATTGGCATATATTTTGAAGGTAATTTCCAATCATCAACTTGTAGTAAGTCAGGATGTAACTGGACGAAGTTAATAGCATCTAGTTCAGGACAAATCCCCAGTCGCATTGATGCAGCAATAGTAGGTACTTCTTGGGGAGAAACATTTAGTATTTCTACCATTGCTCTATCTAAAGCAAATACATTTGTTGATGAACCCAAAATCCCTAAAGGACGGGGTTCTCCACCACTAGGACCGTTACCTTCATGACCGATAATTCCGTCTATGATTGTTAAGTTAGGGTTAATAGCTTTTGCGGTTTCTACCAACATTTCCCCAAAGCGGTTGGCATTTTTTCCTGCCTCCATGTGCCACCAAGCTTTCATTTTTCCCGGTACACAGCCAAATAAATTTTTGACTCCCAAAGTTAAAACCAATTGTGCGTGAGACTTAACTTTGGGTAAATTAATGACCACATCGGCTTCCATCGTTTCCTTAGAAAGCAGCAAATGATTAAAATTCTCATTAATGATTTCGTAGCGTTTACCGTGAAACTCGACAATAGGAAGATTGAGTTCTGCCAAAATTTGCTCGTACCCATTAGCTAAAGCCACTCCCTTAGCACTACCGAAAGCAGGACTATCTCCCAAGAAAGGCTTACCACCAGCTTCGATAACCATAGTTGCTATAGCGTAAACCATCTCCGGACGAGTCGTACATTCACCTGTAGGACGCGAACCAGTAAGCAAATTAGGTTTGAGTAAAACCCGGTCTCCACTTTTAACAAATGCCGTGATTCCACCCAAGGGTTCGAGTAAAGTTTCCAAAGATTCCCTTAACGTTTCAACTTCATAAGAAGTAGCCTTAATTAAACTGACAGATGGTGTTTGACTCTGCATGGGTGTCATTTTTATTCTGCGGTTTTATCACAGCTTAGCTCAATGGTTGTTAGTGGTTAGTTATTAGTGGTTAGTTGTTAGTGGTTAGTTGTTAGTGGTTAGTTGTTAGTGGTTAGTTGTTAGTGGTTAGTGGTTGAGAGTTGAGAATTAGGAGTTAAGAGTCATTGATAAATGTTCACTGTTCACTGTTCACTGTTCACTGTTCACTGTTCGCTGACAATGGTACTCATTTCTTTGAGATTCAATACTTCTGATAATTCTTCTTCATTCATCAACTGTTTTTCTAATACAATTTGTCGCAAGGATTTTCCTGTTTCTAACGATTCTTTTGCTATGGCTGCTGCATTGAGGTATCCTATATGTGGATTCAATGCTGTTACTAATGCCAAACTAGCTTCTGCATAATTTAAACAACGTTCTGGTAAAGCTGTAATTCCTTGGATGCAGCGGGAAGTAAGTGACTGAAGTGTATTGCCAAGGATTTCAATGCTGTGAATAAAATCATAGGCAATTAAAGGCATCATGACGTTAAGTTCTAACTGACCTGCTTGTCCTGCATAACTA
>JBCBHT010000110.1:0-21537 GCA_038525335.1 Cyanobacteria bacterium J06621_15
TACGCGACAACACAACGGCAATATTGGGGGAGGAGCATCCACACCCCAATTTGCCTCCCCTACGTGTTTTATGTCCTTCGGACACGCTCCGCTAACAATAATCAAATAGTAATCCTATAGTTGTTAGTTGTTAATTGTTAGTTGTTAGTGGTTGCTTGTTGGTTGTTACTTATTTGCAGGTAGCAAAATTAATCAACCACACTAATTTATAACGTACCAAATTATCAATATAAATAGAAATTAAAAAGACGTTGCACTGCAACGTCCCTACATCATTTATATGTACCATTATTTAGAGAAAACGGTACAATTTTTATCAAAAATCTTGATTCTTAATTATTAACTCCTAACTCCTAACTACTTAAATATGAATCCCACACTCAGTTTTACCACTACCTCTCCATCTTCCATCACGTTCGCTTTCACCTTCTGCGACTTTGGTAGTGATGGGTTCATCTCCGATACTGGGATAACCTTGGTCGTGTAAAGGATTATAAATTACCTTATGTTCTTCAACAAAATCCCAGGTTTCTGTACGAGTCCAGGTAGCTAAAGGATTGATTTTAAGACGACCTTTTTTATCTAATTCAAAAATTGCCATATTTGCACGAGTTGGTGCTTGGTCTCTTCTGCGTCCGGTTATCCAAGCAACAGTATCAAGCTCGTCTAAACCTCTTTGTAAAGGTTCGATTTTAGTCACATCGTGGAATTTCACAATGTCTTTATCCCAAAGCTCTTCACCGTATTTAGCAGTAAAAGCTTCGCGACTATCAACTTCCTGGTTTTTATAAACTTGCAAATTAACCTTGTAAAGCTGCTTAACTTTCTCCACTAATTCCAAAGTTTGAGGGAAATGGAACAACGTATCGAGAAAAATTACGGGTGTTTGCTGCTTAAGTTCGCGATAGAGAATGTCAGTGATGACAATATCGTCAACATTAAAAGCACTGGTTTGCACCAATCCAGTAGAAATATTCTTCGCAGACCATGCCAAAATTTCTCTTGGATGAGCAGTTTCATATTTTTGGTTCAACTCTTCCAAGTTGAAATCACTTTTATTGGTAGATGCGGTCGAAGTAGTCATAACAATTAATCGCTTAAATGCTTGCATAGTAAGGATAATGTAATTCTACCGCACAAAGGCACATAATCCGGTCGGGATTCAGCAGTTTACAGTGAGCAGTTATGAGTTATGAGTTAGGAGTTAGGAGTTAGGAATTATGAGTAAGAAGTATGAGACTTTCCCTCACTCTCTTACTTTTCTCACTCTCTAACTCAATTTTCTACCCCCTCTTTCCCATTTATCTTCTGATAATTGATAACTGATGACCGTCCACTGTAATATTTACTAAGAAATATTGCGTAATTTTAAGTTTTGATATGATTTTGTAGATAATTATACGTATATTGATAATCTAGTTAAAGATTTAAATACAAAAAGGTTATTAAATATGAAGGAATCAAAAGTTCCAAATCCGCTTAAAGAATCATTGCTTATGGGTACTTTGATGATGATTACTGGCGCGAGTGTAATCACTATCATGAGCATGTTTTAATATAAAGATTAAATTACTTTTGTAATATATATGTGTTATAGCCCCACTCTTTTTCGAGAGGGGTTTTGAATATTGCATTTTTACAATGATGCATCTATGCAGGGATTTTGGATTATCAAGCCGTATTATTAAATTGTTTGTTCTCAATCACCTATTCCCAATTACCAATTCCCAATTACCAATTACCAATTCCCAAATTATCGATGATTAATAGGAATTTCAATAATAAAACTAGTTCCTTTACCAGGAGCAGATTTACAAAATAATTTTCCACCGTGCTTTTCTACAATAATTTGATAGCTAACTGATAAACCTAATCCGGTACCTTTTCCTACTTCTTTTGTAGTGAAAAAAGGGTCAAACAATTTTGATAGTACATTTTCAGGTATTCCAGACCCATTATCGTTAATGCAAACCTGAACGGTGTTTTTCTTTATTTTCTTAGTGTAAATAGTAATTTGAGGAATGTAATTTGTAGAAAGATTATTGTTAAAAATTTCTTCTTCTAATGCATCTATTGCATTAACTAAGATATTCATAAATACCTGATTTAATTGAGAAGGATAACATTCAACTAAAGGAAGATTATTATATTTTTTTACAATTGCAATACCGTTTTCGTTTGTATAAGATTTAGGTTTTAAACGGTTTTGTAAAATCATTAAAGTGGAATCTATCCCTTCATGTATATTTACATCTTTGAACTCAGCTTCATCTAAACGTGAAAAATTGCGTAATGATAAAACAATTTCTCGGATACGTCTCGTTCCTTCTCCCATCGAACGGATAATATTTTGCAAATCTATTTTGAGAAAATCAAGTTCTATATTATCAATTTCTGATTGAATTTCTGGTTCTGGATTTGGATAATGTTTTTGATAAAGCTCTACAAGTCGGATTAAGTCTTGGCTATATTCATCAATAAAAGAAACATTTGCATGAATAAAGTTTGCGGGGTTATTAATCTCATGAGCTACACCTGCTACCATCTGACCCAAACCAGACATTTTTTCTGTTTGAATTAATTGTGCTTGAGTTTCTTGCAATTTTATCAGCGTATTTTCTAGTTCAATAGCTTTTTGCTGTGCTTCGATTTCTGCTTTTTTGCGTTTAGTGATATCGGTTGCAACACCTAGCAATTGTTTAACCGTACCATCTTCTTTACGATTAAAAACCATTTGTCTATCGTAAAACCAGTGCCATTTTTCATCTGAATCTTTAAGACGATATTCAAACTCAAAGATATCACCATCAGCAGCAGAAAGCATTTTTTGCTGTTGAGTAACAATTTTTTCTAAGTCTTCTGGGTGAGTTATATCAAACATTAACTGGTCTATAGAAGTAAGAATGTTTTTCTCTGTGTGACCTAAAAAGCTAACAGCTTCTTTATTAATATAAATTGTTTTTTGTTTTTCACAATCGTAGATATAAAGAACGTTAGGAGAAGAATCTGCAACACTTTGGATAAAATGCTGACTCGTTTTGAGTTCTTCTTCTGCTCGCTTGCGTTCGGTTATATCTATGGTACTTACTACTAATCTATAAATTTTACCTTGCTCATCTTTAATCGGATTAATAGTAGTTATAAACCATAATTCTTCACCCTCTAAAATCAACGAATCTTCTGTGGTTGTAGTAGTATTACTTTCGATACATTTATTTAAAGTTGCACGAATTTTTGCTGCTATTTCTTTATTGTGTATTTCTTCGATAGTTTTACCGATAATTTCAGTAATAGATAAACCTATTCTCTTTAACCCAAAACAGTTCATTCCGACATAATGTAACTCACCATATTTATCTATATCGATGACAGTTAAATTATGCTCTATTCCATTGTAAATACTACGTAGAAATTGTTCTTGTTCTCGTAATTTTGCTTCTACCTTTTTCTGCTCTGTTATATCAATTATGCAGCCATACCAAATAATCGAATTATCCAGTTGTAATTCAGGTCTTGAAATACTCTTTAACCATTTAAGTTTATTACTTGGAGTTGTAATTCTATATTCGTATTTCCAATCATTAAGAGTTCGTGCAGAATCAGTAATAGCTTCATTTAATCCAGATAAATCTTCAGAATAAATTGATGCAAATAATGACTCAGCATTATCATAAACTTCAGAAGGTTCGACTTCATAAATTTCTCGACATCCGGAAGACAAATAAGGAAATGACATTACACCTTTAGGAGTTAAACAAAATTCGTAAATCATTCCAGGAATATTGTCTGTGAGTTTTTTTAATCTTGCTTGAGCTTGATGAAGTTCTAAAGTTTGTTGTACAACTTGAACTTCTAATTCTTGATTAAGTTTTTGAAGTGCATTTTCTGCTTGTTTACGCTGGGTAATATCAACAACGCAGCCATCCCATAAAATATAATTATCTGCTTGTAAATGAGGTTTAGAAAGACCTTTCAACCATTTATGTTTGCCACCTGGAGTAATAATCCGCCATTCATATTCCCAATTTTGTAGAGTGTGAGCAGAAGTCGCAATTGTCTGTTCAACTCCATCAATGTCATCGGGATGAACCATCGTAAATAAAATATCAGCATCTTCTTTAATCTTTTGCTGTTCAACTTCATAAATATCTTGACATCCACAGGAAACGTAGGGAAAAGACCTTTTACCATTAGGGTTAAGTTGAAACTGGTAAATCATTCCTGGTACATTATCAGCTAACCGAGAAAGACGCATTTCAGTTTCGCGTAACTGTGCTGTACGTTCCTCTACTCTTGCTTCTAGTGTCTCGTTTATTTTTTTTAAGTTTTCTTCTACCTGCTTTCGTTCGGTGATATTTTCGTAAGTACCGAGAATTCCTACTACATTACCTTCATCATCGCGTAAAGGAATTTTATTTGTATCTAACCAAAACAAATTTCCGTCTGCTTGTACTTGAGTTTCAATAATGTTTACTTCCGGGACACCACTATCCATAACCCGTTTATCACATTCCCGAAAGAAATCCGATTCCTCTTTTGTCCAAGGACAATCGTAATCGCTTTTACCCAATATATTGTCCGGTTTACCCACATTAGCATCTTCAGCAAAATTGCGGTTACAGCCCAGATACGCCGAATTCCTATCTTTCCAGAATACAGAATGGGGGATATTATCTATTACTAATTGGAATAATTGTTGCGACCATTGTAATTCTGTTTTTAAATGCTGATTTTCTTGTTTAAGGGATTCATAAATATTTTTATCAATAGTGATAGAATTTTCGTTCATGATAGAAACTACACCTGAAATCTAAGCCTTTAATGTTTATAGTTCCCAAATTTCAGCAAACAGCGAACAGCGAACAGTTATCTAATTTTGGATTTAGAGTTAGGAGTTAGGAGTTAGGAGTTAGGAGTTATGAGTTAGGAGTTATGAATTTTCCTTTCTCTCTCACTCCGCTACCTTAAATCTATAAAAATCTGGGAAATCCTTTACCACACTAGCTTTTAGGAGTCCAAATTAGCTCGTTGGGGTGGAAATTTGGGCGAGGTTTAGTCAAAACGTCATAGATTTTAGGAGTAAACCTCCCCCAAATTTCTAGGATTTCCCAGATTTTTAGCGAACAGTTGAAACCCTCACTCGCAATTACCAATTACCAATTACCAATTACCAATCCCCAATTACCAAATTTATTATGAAATTAATTTTATACAGCAAACCGGGGTGTCATTTGTGTGAGGGTTTGCAGGAAAAGCTGGAAACTATAATGCAAAACCCAGATTTGGCTTCCCTAGATTTAGAGGTACGAGATATTACTACTCGCGAAGATTGGTTTGCTGCTTATCAGTATGAAGTACCGGTATTATGTGTAGCAAAAGATGATAATTTACAGACAATTCCCCGTCCTTCTCCCCGTACTTCTGTTGTTCAACTGGAAAAAACTCTCCGGAAGTATATTTAGGTATTTGTATATGGTGAAAAATGTTGCAGAATAGGCGCAAGCAATGCGTGTGACGAGGACGACGATATGAAACTGCGTGAATTACTAGGTGCTATTGATGGTATATCGCAATTACCGCAACATCCTGCTATGGATGATGAGGTAAAGGGTTTGACAACAAATTCCCATGCTACTAATGTTGGGGATGTGTTTATTGGAATGCCGGGAACGCGAGTTGATGGCGGAGATTTCTGGGAAAGTGCAATTAAGGCTGGTGCAATTGCTGCTGTTATTTCTCCCCAAGCGGCTCAAAAGTATCCTCCCCTCGCTCCTCCTTATCAGGAAGGGGTTGACGGAAATTCTCCTTTGATTATCGTAGCTGCTGATATGACCAAGGCTTGCGCTCAACTAGCTGCGGCTTTTTACGATTACCCCGGACAAAAATTAAAGTTAATTGGGGTAACGGGAACTAACGGTAAGACTACAACCAGCCATTTAATTGAATATTTCTTATCGAAAGCTGAATTACCTGCTGCTTTGATGGGAACTCTATATACTCGCTGGAAGGGTTTTGTCCAAACTGCTGCTTATACTACTCCGTTTGCAGTTGAGTTACAAAAACAATTAAAAGCTGCTCTTGATGCTGGTAATGAATATGGAACCATGGAGGTGAGTTCCCATGCTTTGGCACAAGGAAGAGTTTTGGGTTGTAAATTTGATGTTTCAGTATTCACCAACTTGACTCAAGACCACCTTGATTACCACAAGGATATGGAGGATTATTTTGCAGCAAAAAGCTTACTCTTTGGTTCTGATTATCTCACGGGAAAGGCAATCATCAACGCCGATGACGTTTATGGTAAGCGGTTGATAAAAACTTTAACAGAAAGCAGAGTTTGGAGTTACAGCGTTAACGATTCCACTGCTGATTTATATATGAGTGACTTGAGTTACGAACCCAACGGAGTAAATGGAACTTTACATACTCCCAAAGGTAATGTAGCTTTCAGTTCACCTTTAGTCGGACAATTTAACCTAGAAAATTTATTAGCTGCTGTAGGAGCGGTTCTACAGTTTGATTTGGATTTACAAACCATAGCTGATGCGATACCCAATTTTGAGGGAGTTCCCGGACGCATGGAAAGAGTTCAAATTGACTTAAAGCAAGATGTCAGCGTGATTGTAGATTACGCTCATACTCCCGATAGTTTAGAAAACCTGTTAAAAGCATCACGCCCATTTATTCCGGGTAAAATGATTTGCGTATTCGGTTGTGGTGGAGACAGAGACAAAACCAAGCGTCCCAAAATGGGTAAAATTGCCGCTCATTTAGCCGATTTAGCTGTGGTAACATCCGATAATCCCCGTACCGAAGACCCGGAAGCTATTTTACAAGATGTCCTAACTGGAATTCCCGATACAGTTAAACCCTTAGTAATCAGCGACAGAAGCTCTGCAATCCGTACAGCCATCATCGAAGCAAAATCCGGAGACGGAATATTATTAGCCGGTAAAGGACACGAAGATTATCAAATCCTCGGTACCGAAAAAATCCACTTTGATGATAGAGAACATGCACGGGAAGCTTTAGCGGAAAGGATGAAGAATGGTTAGGTAATTGGGGATTGGGCATTGGGGCATGAGAAAGTTAGTTAGGAGTTAAGAGTTAGGAGTTAGGAGTAATGAGTTAGGAATTATAAATTATTGATTTCTCTCCCTCTTTTCCCCTATGCCCAATTACCAAAACATAATCTTTTTGTGAAAAAATTACACTTAAGAGGGAAAATCTAAGAGAGTATTATTTATTGCTGGATACTTCTTGGGTTTTACTTCTTTTTTTATTTTGTAGTTATGAATTTATCTCCACCTCAGAATTTATCTATTTATCAGTTGGCTTTGGATGTAGAAGTACCTCCAAAACGTTTAATTCTTAGTTCTGCGGCTCTCCTATCAATTGTAAAGTCACATGTTGATTTACTAATTGAACAGAAGATATCCGCCACTATTGTGGCTAAATTTCCACCGCTAAATATTTTTAGTTCAGAATTAAAGCGTTATCAACAGCATTTTAATGATGCTGTTGTTTTAAATTGTCAATTTGCTGAGGTTGAAAAAGTTAAAACGGATATAAATTCAGGTGTTTCTGAATATACAGACAGTTCTTCTTATAATGCTTCTCATTTGTCCAATAATTTAGTGCAGCTTGTCACGGACAATTCCCAAATCCAGCGAGAATATTTTTTAATTATTTTATCCGCAAAATTTTGCTGCTTTATTTTGGCGCATCGTCCGGCAAAAAAGATTAAAAAACAGATTTTAAATCAAAAAAATATGCAAAAAATACCATCTATGGTTACTGTTCAAACTTATGATGGTACAGTGGTTCGGCGAATATTAGATGGTATAAAAAATATAAGTGATTCAAAACAGCTAAATAATATAACTGACCAATCGGTTTTTCCTCAAGCACCACAACCGGAGTTAACGAACCAGCTATTTCCTATCCAAGTCAAAAGACAGGAAGAAATAAGTTCTCGAAAATATAAAAGACGTTTCAGCGATTTCAAAGACCAAAACCAAACACTCCGCAGCAATCTACAGGCTAAAGACGAGTACTTAAGAAATGTGTGTCAAGAATTACTCTCACCTTTGACTCATATAAAAACTGCACTTTCTTTATTAAACTCTCCAAACATCAAAGCACCTCAACGACAGCGCTACTTAGACATGATTAAACGAGAGTGCGATCGCCAAAATTCTTTGATGACTGGTGTAATGGATTTGGTGGAGTTGGAACGTAACCTAGCAAACACTACTTTGGAACCCGTATGTCTTTCCGAAGTTGTTCCGGGAGTTGTCAGCACCTACCAACCTTTGGCACAGGAACGAGGTGTGATGCTCGCATACACGGTACCAAACGACTTACCAAATGTCTGGTGTGTCAGCGGTGGATTAAGACAAATAGTAATTAATCTTCTTTCTAACTGCATTAAATTTACACCTAACGGCGGACAAGTTTGGGTAAGAACTCGTAGGTTAGATGGCTACATACAGTTAGAATTTCGCGATACGGGTATAGGTATCCCAGAAAACGAAATTTCTAAAATCTTTAATCGCTTTTACAAAGTCCGTCCCATAGTCAACGAAGAAACAGGAAGCGCAGGGTTAGGTTTAACAATCGTAGAAAAATTAGTTGCTAGATGCGGTGGAAGCATTTCCGTTTCTTCGGTTCCCGGTGAAGGTTCGAGTTTCAAAGTACTTTTAGCCAGTGTTTCAGGGTAATTGGTAATGGGTAATTGGTAGTTGGTGAATATAATTCGTAATTCGTAATTCGTAATTCGTAATTATTGCCCATAAATAATATTTAGGGGCTTCAACAAAATTTACAAGGACATCCACAGATAAGTAAGTGAACAAAAATATTTACTGTCATTGCGAACGAAGTGAAGCAATCTCAGTCCTTGCGATTGCTTCGTTTCACTTCGTTCCACTCGCAATGACAATGTGTAATTAATTTTGTGTAACTACTTAAATCTAGGGGCTTCAGACCATAAAATTTACTTGGCGATGGGTAATGGGTAATATTTTCTTCAACCATTGGGAGACGTAAAATTTTACGTCTCTACAATCCGTCGGAATTTATGAAACACACCATCAACTTATTTTTTAACTTCAATACATAAACCTATTATCCATTTCCCACTACTTACTACTTACTACTCACTACTTACTACTTACTACCTTTAACCTTTAACCTTTGACCTTTAATCTTTTTCAACCCATATTGTCCAAATTTATCGAAACAGGAATTGGTATTACTCATTCCTTCCAAAGGGAGATAAATTGTTAATACCTCACCATGTTGAGGGCGTTCGCGTACAATCAATTTACCGCCCATTGCCTGGAATAAATGCTTGGTAGCGGCTAAATTCAGACTAATTGTACCAGTTTCCGGTTGAAACATTAGCAATTGCCCGATTGCTTTACGAATTGGAGGTGTATTTGAAGATTGCGCTGTTTTTACATCTTGCGAGCAATTTGGCAGCAGTTGTAGCTTTAACTGGTCTCCAGCTTGAATTACTCTTACTTGAATGTTACTACCTGCTGGTAAGTTACGAGTAAAGTTTTCCATCAAGCCAGTTAAAACTCTATCAAGCATATTTGGATTACTCACTACAGCAGGTAGCTGCTGCGGTAAAACTACATCCAGTGTCAAATTCCGTCGATTTGCTGCTTGTTCCCAACGAGGAATACTTTGCTGCAACATCTGTTCTAAACACATTGAAGTTAATTGAGAACCTGAAGGATTCTTAGAAGAAGATGTTTCTAGTTCCGCAGCTCTAAACAGCAGCTCCATTCGGTCGATTTGCTCGGTACATTCGCGGTCGATAGATTGTAGATGCTTAATAACTTTGGCTGGTAAATCTTTTTGTTTTAACAGTAACTTGATAGTAGTACGGATAGTAGTTAAAGGAGTACGTACTTCATGAGCAAAAGCTTGCAGCAATTCCACGTCAGGACGAGATGAATTTTTCGTTGAGGTGGAAGCGGAGTATCCAGAAGACCCGTTATTTTCCTTAAAGCTGTTTTTACGGTCTACTATTCCTTTAGAAGAAAGCTTTGCTTCCTTATCTTCCGGTTCGGGATACTCTACAAGCAATAACTGGCTAAACTGCATAACCAGTCGATAATCAGGCGCTACTGGATAATATTTTTGTACTAATTCATCCAATTCCAAATAGAAATCGGGATTAGTTAACATTACCCTAGCTGCAAGAGCTTGCCATGCTTTTTCAATTACTTCTGGGTCAAAAGAGAATAAAAACTTACCTTTACCATTATCTTCTTCAGCTAAAACTAGTATTAATGAAAAGTTTTTTGTAAAAATTAAACAAAACTGTTCTCTAGATAGAGGGTCTACCTTTAGGAGAGGTAGCACAGACTCATCACAAACATGCTGCTGTGCAGTTTGGCTGTGAGCAGACATGTGAAAAGGCATCAAAGCCAAGGGATTGAATGGCTTTGCCGTAAAAGTTACAGTCCGCAAACACTGATTCAAACTTGACTCGCACAAAACAGGTGCAGGTGCGGTCAAAACCAAACCTTGATTCGTATTCGGTGCAACTACAGATAAAGAATTTAACAGCAACTCTTGAGCGGCACAAGCAGCAGTACGCCACTGTTGTCGTGCTTTATGCAAAGAACAATCGGCTTCAATTGCTCCACCCGCAACTAGAATTTCCTTTAAACTCGGCAAAATCCACTTA
This sequence comes from Cyanobacteria bacterium J06621_15, assembly GCA_038525335.1. Classification (GTDB taxonomy): domain Bacteria; phylum Cyanobacteriota; class Cyanobacteriia; order Cyanobacteriales; family Nostocaceae; genus Rivularia. The sequence continues at coordinate 10,709 of JBCBHT010000110.1, forward strand.
TACTCATACACGAGGGTTCACCCCTTTATTTCAAAGCGACTAACAGCTTCAGAAACTGGTGATTCACTATTACTTAAGAGCTTACCTAAAATATGTCTTCTAGCGAAAGTAGTAGAACCGAACAACTGTGGGTGCGTTTTCCGTTTCAGTTAAGTACCTAGACAAAATTAATTGTACATTCGTCATTGCGAGCGATAGCGAAGCAATCGCAACACTTTGAGATTGCTTCGCTATCGCTCGCAATGACACAAATTATTTTGTCCACCCACTTATCAGTGAGCAGTGAACAGTGAGCAGTTAAAAGTGAACAGTCAATAATCTTTCATTACTTGTTACTCATTACTCATTACTCATTACTCATTACTCCCTACCTAAAGATAGATGCATATTATCGACTGATGGTTGATTACAATTTGAGCTTGACAGGTGACAACTGTATTACAGCACGTACAGTGCTACGTAATGTCAGTTAGGGCATTTTATCAAAAATGAAACCTTTTACCTTTTACTTCTAACCTGCTCCGTAGCGCTGTAAATGTGTTGCAATTTTTGTTTTTAAAGGGAGAATTCAAATGGCTTTAGGTGAAAATAGACGTGCTGTTGGCACATTTTCAAGTCGTAGCGATATTGAACATGCACTCCGAGAACTTAGGGATGCTGGGTTTGATATGAATAGAGCTTCTGTGATTGCTAAAAATATTAGTTCTGAAAATGAAGTTGCTGGTGTAGAAGCTCAGGAAGAAATTGGAAGCAAAGCTGATGAAGGTGCAGCAGCAGGAGCGTTTACAGGTGGGGTTTTTGGAGGTATAACAGGTCTGCTGGTCGGCTTGGGTAGCTTAGCAATTCCTGGTGTTGGACCAATATTACTTGCTGGTGAGATTGCTACGACTTTAGTCACGACTATTACTGGTGCTGGTATTGGTGCTGCTACTGGTAGTTTGTTAGGTGCGTTAGTTGGCTTAGGTATTCCTGAAGAACGAGCGCATGTTTATAATCAGCGGATAGAACGCGGCGATTATCTACTAATTTTAGATGGAACGGAAACTTCTATTAATAGTGCTGAGATTATTGTTAAAAATCACGGTATTGAAGAATTTGAAGTATATAATGCTCCAAATCCGGTAGCAAGCAGTTCGGAAAATGCAAATCTTGTGAGTGGAGTTAATAATACTAACGACAATCAAAAGCTTTTTACTGATAAGGATTCTAAAGTAGTTATTATTGACCGTCGCGAATCAGCATTTTAAGAAATAGGGAATAGGGGATTGGGGATTGGAAATTGGTAATAAAAGTAAATGTAAGTTCTATTCGTTACAAGAGACTTAATATTTTAGCTTTTAACCTTTAACTTTCGACCCTTGACATCCCCTTACAAAAAACTGATTACTAAATCTGATATTAAATATAATTTCTCTTTAATTAATAAAACTCTTTGATAGGAACTGCATTGATGAGAAGTCGGTCTTATACAAAAAGTATGAGTGTAAATTTATATTCCTATTCATATATTCTTGATTGATTTGTTCGCTTCTCAAAACAAATCAAAAGTGTCAAGAGTGTAAAGGGTGAAATTTTAATTCTTTTTACAACGAAAATATCTATAAATAACTATACTGCAAGAGTAAACCGTTCAGCTTATTGCAAATCAAACAATCTTAAGTTGTTAATTATTAATGATAAGTACAATCTTTTATTAAGCTTTTATATATACTAGTACTTTTTGTTGCTTTAAGTTAAGTGTTAATACTTATTTGTAAGCAAAAAAAGTTGCAATAATTCACTTCAGTGTAAAGATAGATGAATTTGCTGTATTGAGCTTCTGTAAACTGTTTTGAAGTTCAATTCTCAATTAGTTTTGTGAAACTAACAGAAACTTTGAAAAAAGGTGGCTTAATTTCACAAATTTGTTAACATCAAATAGCTGCTGTCCGGCGGCATTGCATACGGGCATTTAATAGTTCTCGTCGAGAAAGTCGAGTAGGTATAAGTGCAACTTAGTATGTTTTGTCGTATGAATTGATGGTTAATAATAGAAATTTAAATAAGATGCTTTTCTAAAGAAAGTTTTTTTATTCTCAAATTTCTTCTTATTAGTTTAGTGCCTTAGTAATGGTGCTTACTCAAGTCAAACCCCGATTGTTTTTTAAACATTCGCTCCTCAACACAACACATCGATTAATTAGTTGCTTAGAAGTGTCTATTAGGAGATTCAAATGAAAAAATTTATTCCTCTTCTCATTAGCGGTATTTTAGTAACCGGTGCAGTTGGTTGTGGTGAAGACTCCGCTAACACTGGTTCAGAAAATCCTAGCGCTACTAACGAAGCTTTACAACCTTCAGCGAGAGAAGCTAGCGAAACAGAAGGTCTAAATCAGCCTCTAAGCCAGCCTGGAGCGGAAACCGCACCAACAGACCCAACTGCTACAACCGGAATTGCAGACGCAGACAAGAGCGAGTTATCAAAAGAAGTTAGTAAAAAGTTAAAAGAAAACTTACCAGCAAGCAACTTGGAAGTCAAAGAGCAAGAAGGAGTTGTTACCGTTGGTGGTACAGTTTCTTCTCAGGAAGAACTTCAGCAAGTTGAACCTTTGACCAAGGGGGTAAAAGGTGTGAAAGGTGTAAACGTTGAAGCTAACATCGAAAACGCTGTTCCTGCTCCTGAAGGTGCTGTTCCTGGTGCTGTTCCTGGTGCTGCTCCCGAAGGTGACGCAACCGCTCCCGAAGGTTCTAACTAATTCTTAGTAGATGAAATTAATTTTTTGATTTGTAGAGACGTAATATATTACGTCTCTTTTATTTTGGATTTTAACAACGGATGCGTTTGTTTTGGATTTTGGATTGGGAATCGTTAATTGGTAATTGGTCATTGATAATTGTTAATTGTCTCTCGATTCCTCATCCTCAACACTACAACAATTCCACCTGTCCCGAGTAAAGCTAACGCTGAAGGAACTAGTGGAAACCAAGCACCTTTTGTTAAAGCAAACCAGCAAACTATGTATAAAACAATTGCAGCGCTACTAATTGCTATTATCTGATGTTTGGAATTTCCCCAAAACCAAATTATTATTCCACCTACACAAGAAAATAAGAAAACTAAAGTAGCATCTCCCCATTGAGGTAGCCACCATATTAATGTTCGATTGTCTTCTACTGCACTTAAAATTTGACTTATCGCATGAGCGTGAATAAATAAACCTCTGATTTCTCCTTGTGGTGTATCGTGAATATCGCGAATGCTTGTTGCTGTAATTCCAACTAATACGATTCTATCTTTTACCCAATCGGGATTAAATTTATTGCTATTTTCTAAGATATCTCTAATGGTGACTTGTTGAGCAATTATAGGAGTATTACGATAGTTAATTAGTAGTTGATTTCCGCTTGCGTCTAAGTTTTGATATCCACCACTTTGAGGCTGCAATCGTTTGATAATAGTATCTCCAAACTGCCAATTATTATCTACTGTTGTTACGGATATTTGTTTATTTCTGAAATATCTATATAATAATTGCCAAGCAAATGAATAAGATGTGTTGCAGCGAGATGCATCTGTAAGAGCGTTAGGACTACGAGATAATAAGTATCTACGAATAGTGTCGTCTTGTTTTTGAGTTTGCGGTTTATCGTCAAATAAATCAGCGTAACCTACCTGTTTTTTGTCAATATTCGGTGGTGGTGCAACGCTATTTTTAAGATTGTTTCCCGCACAAATTGCAATTAAATTTTTGTTTTCTTCCCATTGATTAATTTGGGTTTGCTGCTGACTGCTGTTATTAACGCTTTTAAATACGGGTTGGTCGCGGAATATATCTACTCCAATCGCTGCTGGTTGATATGTTTGAATTTTTTCTAATAGCTGATTTAAAGTTTCATCTGGTATGGGATAACCGTATTTATCATTACTAATATCTTCTTCATCTGCACCAACAATTAATATTCGCTTATCTGCTTTTTCAGCAGGCATTTTTTGCATTAAAAAATCAAATGCTTTTAACTCCCAAGGTTGCATTACTCCTAACCATCTTAAACCCATTAATAATGCTGTAATAAATAGGCTGCTCAAAATTACGGTTGATTTTTTGGGTTTGTTATAGGAGCGAATTGGTGAGGGTGAAGGAGAAGGAATGGAATCAATTTTATCTCGTAATTGCTGCCAAGTTGGTGGAATTTCTGCGGGGTTTTGAAAAATTACGGGTAGCCAAGATGCACCGGGGAATTCTCCTTCTATTCCCTGCAATCTTTCCCTTGCTTCTCTTACTGCTAAATAAAAAGATTCACCATAGGCAAAAGTTGTGAGAAAATGTTTTAAAAATTGCTGCGCTACACTATCGGGAACTGGTTCCCGCATGACAATTATTTGCGGTATGTGTAAATCTGTTAATTGAACGGCTAATCCTAAACCTTCACAAGAGTTAAAAATGGCTATCTGCAAACCTCTTTCGATGGCTTTTTGGAGAGCGTTCTTTAATTCGTTAATTGTTAAACTTTGGGTTTTATTAATATAAATATTGCCGATATTATCTTCGCATCCAGTATTACTATGTCCCGCAAAAAATAGAATATCCCATCCACGTTTATCCCACAGCAGTTCATCTAATTGCTGACGCTGGGGTTCTACTAAAAATACTGTTTCTGCGTCTTTTAAGCTAGAAATCAATTGTTTATCTGTTTCAACATCAATTCCACTACTATCACCAATAATGGCTAAGATTCTCACTTTTTTACCGGAGGTATGTTTAATTTTACCCGATTCAAAATTTAGAGAACTCAAAGACATTTCAGCATGAGGATAATCTTCAAAAAATTGCCAGTTGTACCAAGGAATTTTCCGTAATTGATTGTCTTCAGTTTGAATAATAAAATGTATCTCATCTTCGGGATGCAATTCTTTCCGCAACTGACGTTCAATTGAACGAAATTCCGAAGAATCTAACCAATTATCCAAATTTGTTTTCAACTGCTGAGAAACCTGATTAAAATCCGCATCGCTAACGTGAGTTATGTCTGCTTCATCAATAATTATGTCGTCATTATCTTCGTCTTCGTCCTGATTTTGATTAACAGTTAAAGACTCAATACTGCGAATATTAATTGAACGAGCTTTGTACAACAATTCGTAAAAAAGTTGCCAGCGACGATAAATTTCTACTAACTCTGGTACTGCTGGTAAACTACCAGTAAACTGCTTTACTTTTCCAGCTAATTTTAACTGAGCAGTTACGAAAGGAAAGCCGTTTTGTACAGTTCCTTTTCCTAAATTTAATACGACTACTTTACTCATCATTTGGCATTTCAATCGTAAAATCTTCGATGATGCTGAGATTCCCTAACGCAACTTCCACGCTAAATTTTTTACCTATAGGACAGGTAAATCGTTTTAGCTGAATCAAGTTGTCCTGATTGCGCGATTCTAGCTCCTGCAATACTTTCCCGGAACGCGATCGCAGCGCTAATTTGATATTTTGCGGTAAGTAAGTTTCTCCAGCAGCGGGGTGTAACTGGATACGAACACAAATTTTATTATCGTCTTCTCTGGTTAAACCGATTAGCAATGCTACTGATTTATTACCTAACTGCATTCCTAAATCAATGATTTTTGCAGCTTCAACGGTTAATCCCCTAGAAGCATCATTTTGTCTGAAAGCAAATGCTAAGTTACCCGTATCGGGATTAATTAACGTGTCTAAAGATTGCCAACCAGTTTCAAATGCTGACTCAAACCATTGTCCTAAATTGACAGCAGCTTTGTTAATTGCTTGAGAAATTTCTGCTACTGTATTTTCACTTTGTCTTCGTTGATATAGTTTTTTCCTTCGAGTTTCATCATTAATAAACGCTCCCCATTTAAGAAAAGGTACCTCTAAACGTGGAGAAAAAAAACCCGATTTATTAAAGGCTTTTACTAAGTCTTCTGTTTCAGCTTTGGATAAAACAGGTAATGCTTCTACTACAGGTTTTGTAATTGGGAAAAGTTCGATTCCCATCCACATTGCTGTTAAGTCTTCGGTTAATTCTTCCACCGAAATAGAATAGGTTTCATCGGTATAATCATGTTCGCCGATTTCTTTTAGCTGCTGATGAGTTGTATACCCACATATTCTCAACCAGCACTGTTCTAAATTGATTTCTACTGCTAAATAATAATCGCCTACCCACTGCGGTAAATCAACCCATTCGCGAGAAACTTTGAATTCAGATAGTTCTTTTTCTTCGTGAGGTATTAGGATTAATTTTGTAGAATCTAATTCAATAGCTGTACCGTTGACTAAATTCCAAATACTAGATAAATCATTTTCTTGCCAAATCTGAAGACTTTGAGAGATATCCGTTTCGTTTTCAATATAATCTTGTAAATATTCTAAAACAACGCTCGTACAAAGAGCATTTAAATAGCTCCTCCACCGTGAAGTTGCACTATCATAACAATGCTTTTGCGTTTCTTCCCATATCTTTTCTCTTTGTTGTTGAGAAAATTCTAAAAAAACTTGTTCTGGATAAATTAAAGCTAAATCATTGATAGTTAAATTCATTTTATGCCTCTACTGTTTGATTTTGTTGTTTACTTTGAAATAATAAGGCTTGATTTGCCGAAAGCCAATTTTCGATAAAGCTTTCTATTTTTTCAACAGCACAATTAAATTGTTGTAGTTTAAGCTCTAATTGAATTTCCACTTCTGCTGAAAATGGCTGCTGAATTTTAACAATACTATTCTTAGCTAGATTATAAGCATCAGCTAAAGAATGTTTAATATCAACATCTTTAATTCTTTGCTGTTTATATTCATCCAATTTATCCAGATAGGGAATTAAATTTGATTTGTCCGGTTCATTTATTTGATGCTGTACCGTTTTCGCTAAAATTTGACGGAAAAAGTTTTTGCTATGGATAGTTAAGTAACTTTTAACATCATTAAGTCTATCCTTACAAAGCTGGTCAACTTCTTTAGCACCAAGGTTTTTACCCAACACATTATCGCTATAGCGCTTAATAAATGCTTTTAGTATAGTTTTGATATACCTTTGAAAATGACGAGCAACCTGATATTGTTTTTGTAAATCTAAAAATTCTAAAAAATCATTTTGATTAATTTCTAAACCCAACCAAAGCAGTAATGATTGTTGACCAGTTTTTTCTAATTCTCGAAATTCCCCTAAAATCATATCCCTGACTTCTTTTGATTGCTGTTGGTTTTCTTCCTCAAGCAATTCATTTTCAGATTCCGACGCTATTTCATTTACATAGTTATGTTCTTCAATAGATACCAATCGTTTGCTTTGTAGATTTCGCACCGATTGAACGCAGGTTGCTAGCATCTGCTTAATAGTTTGACTGTTGCTAGTAGATTCCTGAATTTCTAAACGTTGAACTTGCTTGTTATACCTAATTGCAATTTGATTTAATTGTTCGTCAGTTAAAGCTGTTGTTGGAGGTTTACGCTGATAGCTACCATCGCTGCTGGGTCGATAAAGCTCTAAAAATAGTTCGTTAAAAGCCTGCCAAACAAGACAATATTTTATAATATTACTTTTACAAATACCGAAGTTACTCAAAGCTTGTTCTAGTTTGCTTTTAGTTGTATTTCGTAATAAGCCATTATCCGAAAATTTTAAAGACTTTGCTTTTAATTCTCTAACGATTTTATTTTTAATAGTCCGATTCAGAGCTACACTAGCGTAAGTTTGTAAAGCTGTTTGAGAATCAAAAGAATATCCCTTTAGTAAAGATGCTGGAGATAAAGCAATTTCAATACCCATAATAAAACAGTCTTCCAGAGCATAGTAAGAACCAGAATTAGAAGTTTGTCTTAACTTTTGGCTAATATCTCTAGCTTCGTAAAAGCAAATTAACTGTAAATAGTTAAACAGAAATAATTTTGCAATCTTATAAAAAATTGTATAGCTAAAGGTAACAGATATATCGGCTTGATATTTCCATAAAAAATAATAATTTTCGCGAGATTTTAGCAAAAATTGTAGAAAGTATTGTGCTAATTCATCTTCGCTAGCTATTGAACTATCTTCGATTAAATGTTCTAAAAAAGGCTGTAAACCTCGGTGGGTTTCCTTCTGATTAAATGCGCTACCGTTACCTCTCGAATAATCCTTTAAGGATATACCCATTAAAAATCTATGAATAATTTCTTTATATTCAGACATATTACTTATTATTTAGATTGTCGTCGTTAAGCTTTACTGCACCTCTTTAGGATTAATAAATATAAAAATCGCTTGCTTCTATCTCTTTGGTACTGGTGTATAACGATTATGCAAATAAGGAATTTATATTTATACCTAATTCAATTTATCAGAAAAAATACTGACAGAAGTTAAAAAAAACGTAAAAATATCTTGTCTTTATATATAGCGGTTTTGATTTGAGTTCAACATATTAAACCTCACCTTCTCCTGTCGAACACCCCTCTCCTTAATAAAGAGAGGGGATGGGGGTGAGGTTAATCTGTATTCTATTAAAGTTTTTATTGAAAGAACAATCAAGCAGATATATGTTTTAAATATTTGAAAAAATTGCAAAGTGCAGACCATCTCTACATTGCTAATCAATTATTTATCAGCTACAGCACTAAATAGTAAAGTTAGGACATTAATAAACCTTTGACCTTTAACCTTTACCTAGCGCTATATTATTTCAAAAAATTCTATTCCCCCTGCATACCGTTTATACAAATAGACTAACTTATTAATACAAGAGTTCAGTAATTATTCAGCGTGATTGCAGAAATAATTTATACAAAATATTCAACCTCTGCATACTGCTTTTACTTACCGACCAAATGATTAATAGTACGCCGTAAATCAGAAAAAAATCAGCAAGTGAAATAAATATTATTTATCAAATTGCTTGATGATGAAAGCAAATTTTATTATTAGCATAATGGAGAAATGAAATGAAAATATCGCGCAAACTTCGCAGAGAATTAATGTTAGTTGTTTTCGATTTAGTTGACGGGCAAGTAGATGATTTAGAAGCAATGATTGAAATTTTAGAAGCTGTTGCAGCGGAAGGAAGAAAACAACTAGAAGCAACTACATAATCATCGATTTTATTTCTGGGCTGCTGTGACACTTTGAACAATATCAGAACGTAAATCCAATCAATCCACAGAACAATGAAATTACAAGAATTCTACAGTCAAAAACTTGAATACGGTTTAGAAGCAATAGCAAATGATAAAGAATTAGCCGCACATATTCAGGAAATTCTAATTTGGCACAAACTTCTTGCACCTCCAGCAGATGGTTTATTTGGTCCGATTTCTGCATCAGCACTTCGAGAATTTCAAGAATTAATGGAATGTGAAGAATCGGGATTTTTAGGACTTGATACTGCTAAGAAATTAATTGAAACACACCCAGATTTTACTTTTGGATTAATAGAAAAAGAACTAAATTTGAGCAACGATTTGGCTAGTCGAATTATCAAATACATGCTTTTCAAAGGCTATCAAATTGATAGAAAAATTGGTGAATACAATATTATTTATATTGAAGGAATGAACTCAAACGGAACTCTTAACTCCGATAAACACAATCACTTCAACGACTTAAGATTAGTTATCCAAATTGTTAGTGGAACTCCCAAAATTGTGGATATTTGGGAAGCAACAACCGAACCAGGAAGACACTACACCGAAGAACCCATGAATCCTACTAAGGGTGCAGCCAGAATCAAATTCGGACAATACAGAGCATGGATAGTCGGAACCCACGGTGGTGCTGAACCCCATCAAGGACTGGTTCAAGTTGGTAATGTCACCGTTCACAGAGACTTAAACAAAGACATGATTCGTACAGGTGACAAGCTGGATACAGGTCTTTTTGGGATTAATCAGCACTATGGATATAACTATCCTCGTAATGATATTAAGTTAGCTGGTGCTGGATGTTTGGTAGGACGTACTCGCAGGGGTCATCGCGATTTTATGAGACTGATTAAACAAGATTGGCGCTATCAAAGCAACCGTAACTATAGGTTTATGACCGCGATTCTTGCGGGAGATGACTTACTCCAACAGTTACCTGCTTAAATAGTTTATCTTTTTCAAAATTCTATGAAGACGTTACATATAACGTCCCTATTAAAAAATTATGTGTTATTAGGGTGATTTATTTTTCGATTAATTTTATTACTTTATTGAGGAATATCAAATGTTTAACTGGAATGATTTCGTACAAGTTTTAGCATCTGCAAATATAGAATTCGAGCATCTCAAAGTAGCTCAACTAGCTCAAGCTATTTTGGAATCGGGTTGGGGTAAATCAGATTTATTCAAGGTACATGCTAATCCATTCGGAATGAAGTATCGTCAGGAAGTTCACAATGCTATACCGGTCGAATATGAAGCTCATGACGAAAAAGATACCTATTGCGAATTTGCCACATTGAAAGATGCAATTAAAGGGTATTGGATGTTTATTGATAGACCAGTTTATCAAGGTTGGCGCGATAATAGTGCAACTCCTGAAGACTTCATTCGTTTTATTGCTTTTGCTGGTTATATCGACGGTCCTTTTGACGGAACAGTAGCTTCAAGATTGAAAAAAGAAAAATATATCAGCAAAGTTCTGAAATTGATTCCAGATGCTCGGAAGCTTTTAAATAAAGTAGAAAACCCTGATTCTTCACCTACAGAAAAACCAATCTGGAAGAAAAAAGGTGTGATGCTAGAAGTGGGACACGGTAAAAATCCCGCAGGATGGGAACCGGGAGCAGTTGGATTTAATGATGTCCGCGAATATGACTTAAATCAGATAGCTGCTCAAGCTGCGAAAAAAGTCCTTGATGAAGCGGGAGTACCTTGTGTAAT
>JBCBHT010000111.1:0-21453 GCA_038525335.1 Cyanobacteria bacterium J06621_15
ACCTTGGAAGAATAGCAAGAAACGGAAAATTGCTGCTACACCAAAACTTGGTGCGAAGAACCAAGAAGACTGACCCAAGGGGTACATCAAAAATACGCTGACGAATACCGCGATGGGTGCTGAAAATGCGATGGCGTTATAAGGACGAATTCCCACCAAGCGGGAAATCTCGAATTGACGCAACATGAAGCCAATCAATCCGAAAGCTCCGTGCAGCGCAACAAATGACCACAATCCACCCAACTGACACCAACGAGTGAAGTCACCTTGAGCTTCAGGTCCCCACAAAAGCAATAGGGAATGTCCCATGCTGTCTGCGGGTGTGGATACTGCCACGGTCAAAAAGTTACAACCTTCCAAGTAGGAAGATGCTAAACCGTGGGTATACCAAGAAGTTACAAAAGTTGTACCTGTCAACCATCCACCTAGAGCCATGTAGGCACAGGGGAAAAGTAGTATACCTGACCAGCCAACGAAAACGAATCTGTCTCGCTTTAACCAGTCATCAACTACGTCAAACCAGCCTCTACTGCTAGGGGCGCGTCCAACTGCGATAGTCATGAGATTAAATCTCCAAATCGTTATAATTACAGCTTTACTTAACTTTAAGGTCGGTTTTACAACAACCGCCCTTATGCAGAAAAGCAACTAGATTGTCAATCTAGTTTACAAATTTTTACTGTCTCTAATTTATTGTATATGAAAAATAGGTAATTTTTCCAGTAGGTTTTCAAATTAACTAATTTTTTTTTGCGACTTTACCTGAATGCTTGGGGATGCGAAGAGTCTTATATCAGTTAATAATTACAAGTTCAAAATAGTTAACATTATTTTAATATTTTGCAGTTTATAATTCTCATTTTTCAGTTCGGACTGTTAATGTAGTGCTGGCGCTAAAATTAGACGAAACAGTTAAATTTAATTAAAGTTCCATGTTCACTATCGATATAACAGTAAGAAACACGGCTTTCCCTGCATCTATTCAGCGTAAGACTCAAGAAGATGCTAAAGCTGTCTACGATTTGGTTTTGTCAGCAATGCGTTCTAACAATCCAGACATCATTGAACTAGAGTGTGAAGGTAAAGTAGAGAAAAAAATCGCGATTCGAGCTAGCGAAATTTCTGGTATTCAAATGATTCAGAAAGATGGTACAGCTAGTGGAAGTGGTAAAACTCCTGGGTTCTTCGCTTTAGCATCAGAATAGAAAATAAGTGGAATATAAAACAAAGGAGCCGGGAATCTCGGTAAAAGATTTAAATTTTGATTGGCCTTCAGGGGCGCAAGTAATAAAATCTTGCTCCTTGGAAGTACCTAGAGGAGAATTTTGGATGCTCTTGGGTACAAATGGTAGTGGAAAATCAACTTTACTTAGACTGCTCGCGGGATTGTTAACTCCTAAAAGTGGTGAGGTCGGGGTTTTACACCCCATTGGTTTTGTTTTCCAAAATCCTGACCATCAATTGGTGATGCCTACTGTTGGTGCTGACGTAGCTTTTGGGTTAGTGCAGGAGCAACTACCCCAAAAGCAAGTTAGAGAAAGAGTTGAAGAAGCACTTAGTGCGGTGAATTTACTTTCACTTCAGCGTCGTCCTATCTACGCTTTAAGTGGAGGACAAAAGCAACGAGTAGCGATTGCAGGAGCTATTGCTCGTCGTTGTGCTTTGTTACTGTTAGATGAACCCACTGCTTTACTTGACCCAGATAGCCAATTGGAATTGGTCGCTGGTGTTCGTCGCTTAGTGAAAAATCGAGGTATTACAGCTCTTTGGGTGACCCATCGCTTAGATGAGTTGAATTATTGCGATGGTGCTTTTCTGCTCGAAAAGGGGGTTTTAATCGATAAAGGAGAACCATTCCGTCTAAAAAAAGTCTTAATGGAATTGCAGGGAGGAAATTAAGGCTACTTTTATTTCTTCGCGTCTTCTATCTTAAGTAGTAATTAATTCCTTATTATCAAAAACTTCAACGCATCTATTAATAAACGCGTTGAAGTTTTTCTTTGACACTCTGCCCTCGTTCATAGAGGCAGATTCTTTAAGGCTTGCTTAAAAGGAATAGTCAAATATCCCTCTAGACACTCAAAGCAGCTATCGATTTATCAATACTGCAATTGCGCTTACTTCTACTAATTGCTTTCCGAATCCATCACTACTGCCAATTCGGTACGCTCAACATCCTGCTATTACTTACTCGTCTAGTCGTGCTGCCAGAAGCAACCGGTTCTTCGTTGTAGGAATTTCACCTTACTAGAAATGCCTCAAAGCGTAGATGGTTATTCTTACTCGCTTAGTTCAAGTTTATCATTTTTTACGGAGGAAAATCCGCTTCCGGCTTTTCCACCCTGTCCTAAAGGAGCAGAGCTACCAAGCACGCGATGTTACGTGTACGGCTCTGGTAAGAGATAGGGAATAGGAAGTAGGGAAAAATTTGTCCAGAAAAATTAATGGGGCAAAGCACTAATAATTAACCTAAAAAAGTGATTAAAAATTCAAAAACGTAGATTTTGTCTACTGGTTAGCACTTTTCACTATTTACTGCTTGCAAAAATCTTAAATTATTTTAGTACCGTTTCGTAAGGGTTTCGTAATATTTATCAGATTTTATGCTTGTGTAACATAGTGTTACAAGTAATGTTTGAATTACTATAAGAGTTATGAATGAAAATTGTAAAATCTAGAATACTGTGATTCAGAACCATGTCCCCTTCATTTACCCCGTCCGTTTTACTGGTAGACGGTTATAACATAATCGGCGCTTGGTCTTGCTTAAAGAAGACTTGCGACAACGTTGGACTAGAAGCTGCACGAAGTGAGTTGCTTGAAGCCCTCGTTAGCTATAGTGCATTTACAGGCTATCAAACTCAAATAGTCTTTGATGCTCATTTTCAAAGAAATGGCTCTAATGAGGAAGTTATAACAAAACTTGTTACGGCTTTTTATACTGATTTTGGGCAAACGGCAGACACTTATATAGAAAAGCTTTGTGCATCATTACGTACTAAGGTAGCCCAACGTTTAGTATCGCGAGTGGTTGTAGCTACTTCAGACCGCGCACAACAGTTGACGGTACAGGGGTATGGAGCGGAGTGGATATCTGCACAACAATTCTGTTATGAAATAGAAGCTACTGTTTGCAGGACGCGACAAAAGTATAAATCGCGCAAGAAAAGTAATGGTAGGCTTCTCGCTAATTCTATTGATGCTAAATCACGGCAAAAGCTAGCTGAATTACGCATGGGCTTGAAATAAATTTCGGCTTGCTTATTTTTAGATGGGTATCTACTAACTGTTGATTATTGAGCCAATTTATCAATCATTGGTTTGGATTGGTACAAATGTTTGGTTGAAGATATTTTTAAGAACTGAAAAAAAGTTTGTTGAAGTACTTGCCAAATTCTTATTTTGGCTTTAATATTATTAATCGTAGTCCTCAGTAGCTCAGTGGTAGAGCGGTCGGCTGTTAACCGATTGGTCGCAAGTTCGAATCTTGCCTGGGGAGTTTGAGTTTCATTTGTTGCTTATAGTAATTAGGTAGCAGATGTTTAAGAGATTTTTTATCAGTCTTAATCCTCAGTAGCTCAGTGGTAGAGCGGTCGGCTGTTAACCGATTGGTCGCAAGTTCGAATCTTGCCTGGGGAGTTTTTCTTGCTTCTTTAATTTATATAGTTTCTCATCTATTGCTCGATAGCGAGCTTAGTTGAGCATCTACTCAAGCTGAGTTGTTATTTATATAGGGTTCGTTTGTTTAGACTACCGTCGTAACGCACCCTACAAATACTTAATGTAATCGTTAATAGAAGTAGTAAGCGAGTTTGGCTTTTGAAAAATATGACACAGAAAGACCCAGTTTTTGAAGCAACTGGGTTTTTTATTTTTATATATGATTAAAGCCTTCTAAATCAAGCAAATCAATCGGCACGAATAATTCAACCACGTAACAGAAAGTAAGGTGAGTTAATCCCTGTTTTCTGTTCCCTACTCTCTTGTCTACATCAAGAATTTCAACACCAACCTACTTACAGACAATAATGTGTTTTTTATTTTATAAATTTGAGTAAAAAAATGCACTTTTATAAAGTTTATAATATACATTTTTTATAGACTGAAAAACATATCTCCAAAATGATTTGATTTGGTTGTATGTATCATCTATCCATTTATAAACGTATTATGCAGAATAATTTACTTTTGTAATTTATGCAATCAGAATTTATTTATTGATTTTCATGCCGATTGTTAAATAAGCAATATTCGTGCTTTCAATAAATTTTGATTTGCTCCAATAAATAATTTATTTATAAATATGGATAGATGCAAGCTTGATGACTTTTGATAGACAAAAAAAGATTTGTGAATTGATTATTGACAAGGGTAACAATCATGGGACAAAATTTAACAGCCTCTTTAATAAAAGATATTAATCCTGGCAGTGAGTCTTCTAATCCTGGTTTTCTAAATGATGTTAATGGAAACCTGCTGTTTACAACTTTCAATCCCAGTCAGGCTTTAAACACCCAGTTGTGGAAAACAGACGGTAATGAGACAGGTACGCTGTTAGTAGAAGATTTTGGTAATAATTCATTTCCACCTACAAGCATAGCTACCGCTGGTGGTGCTGTATATTTCATACTGAATACAAGTTTTACTACTTCCTCTTTGCTTGGAAGTGATGGTACTACAGACGGAACCTTTTCTGTAGATAGTGCGAATCTAAGAGCGGGTTCGACTATAGGGAATCTAACAGCTGTTGGTGATACGGTTTTTTATACTGGTACAACTGGTACATTTAGTCAAGTTCGAGAAAGACTTTTTAAGATTGACAACAATACGTTGGAACCAATTTTAATACAACCGGAATCTGGAGGTGGTATTCCTAGAGATTTAACTGCTGTTGGTGATAATTTATTTTTCAGCGATTCTATTGGTCTTTTTGAAGGTTCATTAGATATAGAACTGTGGAAAAGTGATGGTACGGATGCAGGAACAGTTGTAGTAAAAAATATTAATCCTAACGATTCCTCAAGTCCAGACCTTTTTGCTGATGTAAACGGTACGCTGTTTTTTAGTGCTGAAGATGGTACTAATGGTAGAGAACTTTGGAAAAGTGACGGTACTGAGTCGGGAACTGTTTTAGTTAAAGATATAAACCCTGGTAGCAGTTCCTCTATTTCGACTACTCCTTTTACTCCTCCTACGTCGAATTCAGGAAATAAATTTGCAGATTTTAACGGTACTTTTTATTTCGTAGCAGACGACGGAAGCAATGGTAATGAATTGTGGAAGAGTGACGGTACTGAAACTGGGACTGTTTTAGTTAAGGATATTATTTCCGGAAGTGGAAGTTCTGAACCAGAAAATCTGACTGATGTTAACGGTACTTTATTTTTTACTGTTAATGATGGAAGTAATGGGACTGAATTATGGAAAAGTGACGGTACTGAATCGGGGACTGTTTTAGTTAAAGATATTAACAGTGGTGAAAATTCTTCTAATCCAGCTAATCTGACAAATTTTGATGGAATTTTGTATTTTACAGCTGATGACGGTAGCAATGGAGTTGAATTATGGAAGAGTGATGGAACCGCAGATGGTACGGTTTTAGTTGAGGATATAAATCCTGGAAGTGCTTCTTCGTCTCCCGGTGGTTTAACGGAGTTTGACGGTGAGCTTTATTTCAGTGCTGATGATGGTGTTAATGGTAGAGAACTTTGGGGTTTGACTAAAGGTGGAACACAACCGAATAAAGATTTAATTTTGGGTGGAGATTCCAACGATGTACTTTTAGGTAAGGAACAAGATAATATTATCGATGGTTTAACAGGTGACGATACTTTGACTGGTGGAGCAGGTAAGGATAAGTTTGTTTTATCTGGAGATTTTGGAAACGATGTAATTACCGATTTTACTTTGGGTGAAGATGAGATTGTTAACGCTACGGATAGAATTGTCTTAACTGTAGCTTCTATTGGTGATGCTGTTAATGTAGCTTTCAGCAATACTGGTGATGTTTTGCAGGTTAATCTTAATGGTAACGAGCAAAATGATTTAGAAAATTACTTGTTGAATATCGGTAGTAATCAAGCTTTACCTTATTAAGTTTGATGAATTAATGAAACTGTTGCTGTATTTAGAATAAAATTTTAATTTGCACTA
Organism: Cyanobacteria bacterium J06621_15; assembly: GCA_038525335.1. Classification (GTDB taxonomy): domain Bacteria; phylum Cyanobacteriota; class Cyanobacteriia; order Cyanobacteriales; family Nostocaceae; genus Rivularia. The sequence continues at coordinate 6,154 of JBCBHT010000111.1, forward strand.
AGGGCTTTAGCCCTTTTTTTTTATGATTGATATTATGAGCTTTCGTAATAGTTTTGATTAGCTACATGATGCATTTATGAAACATTACTAAGATATTTAGATTTATCTAACTCAATGTAGTTTTTCTTAAATATTCTATACACAGTAATGAAGAAATTGAGAAAATTCTGTTTAATTTTATTAGTATCAATATTTTTAATCACATTATCGCCGTTTGCATCAACACCAGTATTTTCTAATGCTTATCAACAGCAAAGTTTGATTGAACAAGGAAAAAATCTTTATGATAAAGGAAGATTTTCCGAAGCTATCAGTATATTACATCAAGCGGCTTTAAAATATGAAGCTAATGGAGACAAATTAAATCAAGCTATGACTTTGAGTAATATCTCTTTAGCCTACCAAAAATTAGGAAAATGGCAAGAAGCAGAACAAAATATTCATCTTTCACTTGAATTATTACAGAATTTATTAGGCAATGTACAAAAAAATATTTTACAAAATAAAAGATATTTTCAATTATATGCTCAATCACTGGATATTCAGGGAAAATTACAATTTTCGCGAGGACAATTTCAAAATGCAATATCAACTTGGGAGAATGCTGAAAAAATCTATGTTCGTCTTGATTTACAGCCAGAATTAGTTCAATCTCGTATTAACCAAGCCCAAGCTATGCAAGCTTTAGGTTTATTTATAAAAGCACAAAATGTGTTAAATTCTGTTGGTGAAAATCTAAATGAACAGCCAAATTCTATTTTAAAAGCAGTTGGTTTGCGTAGTTTTGGCACCGTTTTATTCATTGTTGGTAATGTAGATGAATCCAAAAAAGTTTTGCTACAAAGTTTGAAAATAGCATTTTCACTGAAAGCTAATCAAGAAATAAGTGAAGCTTTAATTAGTTTAGGTAATGTATTTGGTATAGAGGAAAATATAGCATCTCAAAATTTAGCAGTAAAGTATTACCAACAAGCAGCAAATATAGCTGCTTCAAATTCAGATTTACGTTTGCAAGCCCAATTAAACTTATTTAATTTGCTGGTAAAAAAAGAAAATTTTACAGTAGCTAAACAACTGATACCACAAATTGACGCTGAATTTAAGAAAATATCAATTAACTATAAATCAGTTTACCATTGTATAAATTACGCCAAAACTTTAGCAAAATTGAAAAACAAGACCAATCTCAAAACTACTTCATGGTTAGATATTGCTCAAATTTTATCAACAGCGACTCAGCAAGCGAAAATTATAGAAAATAAACGAATAGAATCATATGCTTTGGGAAGTCTTGGTGAAATCTATGAGCAAAGCAAACAATTTCAAGAAGCAGAAAAAATTACTCAACAAGCATTAAATATAGCTAATTCTATTAGGGCTGAAGATATTAGCTATCAATTAAAATGGCAAATGGGAAGATTGTATCGAAAACAAGGGGATATTAACAAAGCAATTAAATATTATGATGGAGCATGGCAAGTGCTAAAGTCTTTACGTAGCGATTTAGTGAGTGTAGATTCCAACGTACAGTTTTCTTTTCGGGAAACTATAGAACCAGTTTACAGAGAATACGTTGATTTAATTCTAAAATTCGCAAAAAACGATAAACAAAGCCAGAATAAACTGATTGTTGCTCGTGAAGTAATTGAATCTCTTCAGTTAGCAGCAATCGACAATTTTTTTAATTCAGCTTGTTTTAATACCAAAGTTATCCTCGATAATGCAGTTGATAAAGGTAATTTGAAAACTGCTATAGTTTATCCGATAATTTTACCAGATAGATTAGAAGTTATTCTTAAATTGCCTCAGTCACCATTAATAAATTACTCTACCGCTATCTCTAAAAATCAAATAGAAGCGACTATTAAAAAATTACGAAATGATATTGAAGAACGCAAGATTGGTAACGATAATAAAGCCGAATTTAACAAACTATACACTTTACTACTTCAGCCAGCAGAGAAGTATTTAGATAATATTCAAATTGATAATTTAGTTTTTGTGCTTGATGGTTCTTTACGTAATATACCCCCTGCGGCTCTTTACGATGGTGAACAGTATCTGATAGAAAAATATAGTATTACTGTAAGTCCCGGCTTACAACTTTATGATTTGAAACCATTACAAAAAACGAGATTAAATGTATTAACAGCCGGTTTAAGTGAAGAACGTTCAAATTTTTCCAAACTTGATTATGTTGAACAAGAATTGCAGCGAATTAAGTCTCATATTCCAGATACGAAAATTCTTCTCAACCAAGAATTTACTAGTAATGCTGTTGAAAAACAGGTGAATAAAAAGTCTTATTCTATAGTTCATTTAGCAACCCACGGTCAATTTAGTTCTAATTCTGATGAAACATTTCTTCTAGCATATGACCAAAAAATTAAAGTTAAAGAACTTAATCAATGGCTACGAAATCGCGAAGAAAGTTTAGACGAACCAATAGAATTACTTGTGTTAAGTGCTTGCGAAACTGCTGCTGGTGACAGTGCAGCGGCTTTAGGATTAGCCGGTGTTGCTATTCAAGCAGGTGCAAGAAGTACGGTTGCATCTTTGTGGGCTTTAAATGATGCTTCTACAGCAGAACTAATGGATAATTTCTATCAAGAATTAACTAAGCATAATATTACTAAAGCACAAGCTTTACGTAATGCTCAATTAGCTTTATTAAAGCAAGAAGAATACAATATTCCTTTTTATTGGGCACCTTATGTTTTGATAGGAAATTGGCTTTAGAATAATGTTTGCTGGGTAGTTTATTAGAAAATATAACGTTATTTGTTAGTGTTTGATATGTCTATATTGATAAGAAGTAAAAGTTTATCTAATCAACTATATCGGGTTATTTTAATCATAAGCATGCTGTGTTGTCAGCATCAAAAATCTACTTTTGCTCAGATTAATTCCGACGATACGTTACCTAATAATTCTCAGATAAATCAACATAAAAATATTTACAACATTACTGGTGGTACTCAAGCTGGTAATAATCTGTTTCACAGTTTTGAAAAGTTTTCTATTCCAAATAATCATGAAGTCTATTTTGATAATGCAATTAACATTCAGAATATTATTAATCGGGTAACGGGTAAGTCAATATCTGAGATTAATGGTTTAATTCGTGCTAACGGTAAGGCTAATTTCTTCTTGATAAATCCCAATGGTATTGTATTTGGAGAAAATTCTAGATTAGATATTGGTGGTTCTTTTATTGGAAGTACTGCTGACAGTTTTAAGTTTACTGATGGAAAGGAATTCAGTGCAATTTATCCCGAAGAAAAACCTTTATTAAGTATTAATGTTCCTTTAGGTTTACAGTATGGTAAAAATCAATCAGCTAATATTGTTAATTCAGGTAATTTGACTGTTAATAATGGCAGTAATATCACTTTAATTGGTAACAGTTTAGAGAATACGGGAAAATTAGCAACATCTAGCGGACAAATATCTTTAGCTGCTATAGATAGACAAGGTTTCGCGAGATTAGGTAAGTTTGGTGAATTACTAAGTATTGAATCGCAACCTGTAGATGGGATTGATGGATACGAAAATAATAGTGGAATTGTTTTAAATTCAGGAACTATTAATTCATTTGCTTCAACGAAAAAGAATAATAAAATTCAGATTTTGGGAAACAGAGTTGGTTTATTAGAAAATTCTTTATTGGATGTTTCTGGAAATACGGCTGGTGGTGAAATAATAATTGGTAATCATAATACACTAGCAACTTATATTGACTCAAAAGCATTTCTAAAAGCAGATGCTGTAAATACAGGAGATGGTGGTTCAATCAATGTATCTGCAACAAAATCTACTCGTGCTTATGGAACTTTTAGTGCTAAAGGTGGCTTAGATAATGGTAACGGTGGTTTGATTGATATTTCGGGAAATCATTTTTTAGATGTTAAAGATATTAATATTGATACTGCTGCAAACAATGGTTTCAACGGTAATTGGTTACTTAAATCAAACAATATATTATTAGTTTCACAAGGTTATTTTCGTAATGCTGAGAGCGATAAATTTGACATCTTTCAACCAAGTAAAGGTGGTACTGTTTTAGATGCTTATACCATTGAAAAACAATTAAGTAGCGGAAATAATATTACAATAGCGGCTGATAGTACAAATAGCGAATTGGGTAATATTAAAGCTGATAGAGTATATATTGAACCAACAAATAATTCTCCAATAACGTTAACATTTCAAGCAGCTAATGATATTAGTTTTTCAAAAGGTTATATTCAACCTATAAGTAACCGCTTGGGTGTAGTGCTACAAGCAGATACAAACGGAAGCGGTAAAGGAAATATTAGTCTTGGTAACGGAATACCATATAGCTTCAAGATCAATACAAGAGGAGAAGGATTTTCAGCATCTGCAATTTCTATTTTATTATCAGGTGCTGAGATTATGAGCAGTTTTTCAAATGTAAATGATTCCAAATCTATTGTATTAGGTGCAGAAAATTCTTCTGGTTCACAAAATAAAGATATCATCAATCAAGAAAAATTAAAGCATGAAATTAGCGGAATTGATATTAGTGCAAAAAATGATATTTTGATGCAGCAAAGCGGAATTATTAAAGAAACTGATAGTGCTGCAAATTCTGGAGATATTAATATTAATGCTGATTCATTTTATATTCAAGTAGGTGGAATTGAAAATAATACCTCTGGTTCTGGTAATGCTGGAGATATTAACTTTAAAGTCAATTTATTTTCGGTCAAAAGTGGAGGAACAAATAGTGTTACTGAAGGAAATGGCAACAGTGGTTCGGTAAATATTGAAACAGATATATTGAATTTAAATACAGGTAGAATTCAAAGTCTTACCAAAAGTTTTGGTCATGCAGGTAATATTGTTGTTAAAGCAAATTCAGTTTCACTGCAAAATGGTGGCTTTATTACTACAACTGAAGGGGATGGAAATGCTGGAAAAATAATAGTAAATTCTGTAGATAAAATATTAATTGGTGAAAAAGGTGTTTTGAACGGTAACAGTGATTCCAATGGTAGGGGTAATGCTGGTGAAATAACTATCGATACAGCTTCGCTAGTGTTAAATAATGGCACAATTGGCTCTAATACAAAAAGTTCTAATACAAAAGTTTCTCATCCACAAGTTTCTAGCTCTCAAGGTAATGCTGGAGAAATTAGTATTAATGCGGATTCGATTTTACTACAAAACAATAGCACAATAGCTAGCACAACTTCTAATCAACAGGATGCAGGAAAAATTCGACTTCAAGCTGATAATATAACTTTAAGGAATAGTAGTAATATTGTTACTAAATCCTCAAAAGAAGCTGTAGGTAATGCTGGACAAATTATAGTTGAAGCTGATTCTATTTTATTCGAGAATGAAGCTGAATTTATAAATCTTAGACCAGGTAAAATTAGCAGCTTAAGCAGCAATACTGAAGGTAAAGGTAATGCTGGAACAATAGATATTAGAGCAGACAAAATAATTTTACGAAATCAAGCAGGAATTGGTATTGGTTCTGAAAGTGAAGGTGATGCTGGTAAACTAACTATTGATACGTCTTTGTTAGCATTGTATAACTCGCGTGCCCAAAACAATTCTGGTATAGACAGTAGTTCTGAAGGTTCCGGTAAAGCTGGAGAACTTACTATAACGGCTGATAGGATTTTGTTAGATAATAGCGATGTTCAGGCTCAAACTGAATCTGGAAATGGTGGTAATATCAATTTGAATTTGAAAGAATTTTTACTATTACGCAATCAAAGCAGAATTTCGACTACGGCAGGTATTTTAGGTAAAGGTGGAAATGGCGGTAATATCAATATTGATGCACTTGGTGGCTTCGTTGTTGCACTTCCCAATGAAAACAGCGATATAACTGCTAATGCTTTTGAAGGTAAAGGTGGAAATATAAAAACTGCTACCTCCGGTATATTTGGTATTCAACTTAGAGAAGAACCTAATCAACAAACTAGCGATATTACAGCTAGTTCCGAACTGGGTATAGATGGTACCGTAGAAATTAATTCTCCGGATATCAATCCTAGTGGTGAACTAGTCGAGCTACCTTCTGTACCAATTCAAACTAAATTAGCTCAAGGTTGCTATAGTCCTGGTTACGCTGAAAATAAATTTTTTATAGTCGGACGTGGTGGATTACCAAATTTACCTGAAGATTTTCTTACACCCTCATCAGTAAAAGTTAATTGGATAAATCCTCAGCAGAATAGTGAAAACAGGGGTTCAATGAATAGAGATATTAAATTCGATGTAAATAGTGCTATCACAGAAAAACCTAGACAAATTGTAGAAGCAACAGGATGGATTAAAAACGAGAAAGGGGAAATTATATTTACAGCAAACCCACCTTTAGCTACAGCTAATAATGTTATCAAGCAAGCAAGAAATTGTGATTTCTCAGCCAGATAGATTTATATTACTGAGAATTACAGTAAGCATAGAGAAACCGGGTTTATAAACGAAAAATTAGAGTTTTCACGGTTTAGTATTCTTAATAAACCCGGTTTCTGAACAAGGTGCAAGATGTGTGTAGAGAAAATATAGCCTTTTTTGATTGAGTTGAATATACCCGAAACCTCACCCCCAGCCCCTCTCCGATATCTTGGAGAAGGGAAGGATTGATGACTTCACTGATTGATTTATGCTTGGGATTTATTTTGCTTTCTAGTAGATAATCCCATCGATTTCAGCAAACGAGTAATATGATAATTGCTAAAGCTAATTCCCAATTCTTTTGCTAAATGTTTGTTTAACCATTGTGCAGTCCAACGTTCAAATGCATATCCGTACTCCCTGGGACTGTTAGATACAAGTTCTTTTAAACGTTCAATATACTGTTCGTTGACTATTTTGGGTCGTCCAACAGGTGAATCATTCCACTTGTGAAATTGTCCTGTTTTAACTACAGAAATCCAATACCTTGCAGCTTCCTGAGAACAACCTATTTTTTTACATATCTGTGTCTGTGATTCTCCAGCGTCTGCTAGCAGCATAATATGAATGCGACGACGAAATTCAGGACGTAAATTAGTTTGTAAATTTTCTTCCAATAACTGACGCTGGTAAGGTGTTAAAAATAGTCTCTGAGCGGATTTCATTGTTTCTCCCTGGAATATTTTTATCAGACAACTGTTTACAGCTTGTACCTCAACGCTCAATCACACGTGAGTTATGTTGTTGTCAGATTCAATTATTTAGTTACTACGTCTCTCCGATAGGTTTTTCGCTAATTGAAACAAAAATTTATATATAGCGGTTTTCATTTGGGTAGAGTACGGATTGACCTCACCCCCTTCCCCTCTCCTTATTAAGGAGAGGGGTGTCCGTAGGACGGGGTGAGGTTTCGGGTGTATTGCACTCAACCGAAAACTGCTATGTTAAACACAGGGTCTGCTATGGTTCAAAAAATTGAAAAATACGAGTTGTTTCCTATTCCCTATTCGTTATTCCATATTCCCTAAATCATAAAATATTCGCTGAAAGTTGCTTCTCCTAAAGTTATTCTGACACTAAATTGTTCTCCAGGTTCGCCGCTTAAATCTAGTTGAATATGCTGTTTTAATTCTTCTATTTTTGTATCTATTATTTCTTTCTGGTGTTCGTCGAGCAAGGTTATTTGTAAGTTTGTGGGTAAATAGTTTTCACTTAAGTTAGGCTTCAATTCGATAAGTATATTAATATTCGATTCTGATTCTGGGGTGATTGTAACAATAAAAGCTACTAACTCTTTGTTATTTCCTAATTCTAATAGTTTGCAGCGCTTTAAAGAGTTTATTTTTGATTTACTTCTAAAAGCGATATTAGTTTGAGGTGCTTGTTCCTGACCTGTAACTGTTTCTAAGCTCTCCCAGTTGGTTTCAAAGATATTTCTAAACCATTGGCTTAGATTTACTAATGACCTAAGTTTATAGAGGTATGAGGGGAATTTTAGGATTGATTCTAAATTATCTAGATATAAATATTGTTTTCCTGACGTATTTGACGCAAATCCTCGCAATTTAGCTTCTTTTTGTTCTTCATCAATCTCTACAACAATATAAGCAATTCTTTCCAAACCAACTAGAGGAGGAATGTAACAATTTAAAGCACCCTTTTCGATAGGACGACATTCTAAACTACCTTTACCAGTTATCCATAAATCTGCAACATCTTCAGCCAATCGTACTGAACAGTTCCAACTGTCCCCTGCGGTGATGTCGGTAGGAATTCCGATAATACGCAAGTAATTATTAACGGCACATACAGCAAGGGTATTAAGATAAACCTGTTGTGCTTTCTCTGATTTTGGGTTGGGTTGCTCGTCAGCAAACTTTCGCGCTATACGTAATATTTCTGCTGTTAGTGGTATCGGAATCGACCAATCCTCATCTGAAAATTGGTTATTTTTGTTCATGGTATTTGTTTTTTAGGTATGTTTCGCACTGTTAGTAACAGTAGCCGATTTGTCAATATAACCTTGAGACAAACCGAATTCTCGGAGCAAAGGTAAGCATTTACGATTGTAAAATTTTGGTAAATCCTTTGCTTCTTGTGGGTTTAAATTAAATTCTGCTGCGATATTTTTCCAGGAAGGTGTATTTGGAGGAAGTCGCTTGAGAATTAAAACTTGAGCGTTTATTTCTGGTCGTTTTCGGAAGTAAACACTGCGTAATCTCTTATCTGCATCTTTTTGCACCCATAGGATAGTTTTTTCCCAGATTTCCAAGGCTGATTGGATATCAGGAGAAGCAACAATATCATCTATGGGGTTATCTATAACTCCTTGTTCTGTTTGTTTAATTATAGTGAGTCTTCGCTGGTGTCTATATTTACCATCTCGCATTCTCCTCAGTCGCTTTTTGAGCTGGTCGTCAAGCCAAACAATCGGTCCCTTAATATCTGGATTGTAATCCTCTGGATGTTGGCAACAATATTCCCACATTTCTTGGAGAGCATCATTATAGTACGGTACATGTTCTTTCCAAAGCTTGCCAGATTTCATTACTAACAGATATACCTCAGCCAAGACTTGCTGACGTTCCAGACTTTGGGGTGGGTATTTACAGGCAGAAGCAATAAGCTGGCGGAGTTTCAAATCTAACTCATTCATAGAATTATATACGAAAATGTTTTACATCTCTCTATAGCTGACTGTATTAAAAGTAAGTGAATAGCTATTTGAAAGATTGCAATGACACTTGATAAAAATACACTTTCGTATCTTATTATTCCGCGCTGGCTTCAAGAATGATATGTATAATAGACTCTTTTTTATCCTCACTATACGGTTTACTTAGTTACTACGATTAACATAGAGGTTTTTCGCAGATTATTATTAATTATTTTCGGATAAAAAGGAAGAATGGAAAATGAGGGCGAAAGCACCTAGTAATAAGTCCACGATTCACTTATAATTATAATCTAGTATTCTTATCGTTTTAGTACCAAAATTCTGCTATATGAATGTAATTAATAGCTAGTACAAACGACATGCAACGAGTGATTATGGTTAATTAACAAATATTTCTTTGAGGTCACGGATTTATTCATCTATTCTATCGAGTTGGATTTGAGTGTATTTTGACTCTTAGTAGTGCTTTGAGCAATAAAGATAGTTCTCTATGGTAGGTATATCAGATGTTGTTATATCTGTCCATGCTGTATCGTAGAGATTGTCTAGTAAGATTCTGAGGTTTATTTAAGAGTAACGCTTTCATAGCAACTATTTGTAATATTACTTGGTCTATATATAGAAGTGGGTCTGTGTTGGCTGCAAATCTGATTATTTCATTTCCTTCCTGGTAGAAGATTTCCGGTGAAAAACCGTAGAGAGCGAAGAGAATATGGCTAAAAGGTATGAGTTATTTTAGAGCGATATAAAATTAACATAATTATGAACATCAAATCATTCAACTATGCAACAGGTGATTTTCAAGAAAAAAATATAATGTTTGGTGAAGAAGAACCTTCAAAATGTTTAATTGGTAGACATCCTAATTGCGATTTTATTCTTAATAAACCTGAAGTAAGTCGCGTGCATGGGATGATTATTTTTCAAGATTTAAAGTACTATTATATTGACCTTGCTAGTACGGATGGCTCCCGCGTTAATAGTAAAAGTTTAGCCGTAAACCAAAATTTTATTTTGCAATCAGGTGACGCAATTAGAATTGGTGATTTTCTTATTTTTGTGGAATTTGAAGAGCAAAATTTATTAGCCGATAGCGAGATTTTGTTCAATTCAGAAACGTTGATTGCTCCTAATCAAAATCTATCTTATGAAAATAAAGAATTTACGATTAGATGTACTAAAATCATTCAAGAAGCAGGTGACGTAAAAACTTTTTGTTTTGTTGCCGAACCGCTTATTTTATTTAATGAGGAACCGTTTAATTATAAACCAGGACAGTTTGTTATTTTAAGTTTAAAGATTGGAAGTAAACAAGTAAAATGCCCTTATTTTATATCTTCAAGCCCTTCACGACCTTATAATTTACAAATAACTATTAAGCGTGGTTTTAATCCTCAACATCAACCAGTATTAACTTCTAATTTAGTTTCCAATTGGTTATATAAAAACTTTAAAGTTGGCAATAAAATCAAGATAAGTCTTCCCATGGGAGATTTTAATTATTTTGATAATTCGTATAGGAAATTGTTGTTTATATGTGCTGGTAGCGGGATAGTTCCTTTGATGTCTATGTCTCGTTGGCTTTGCGATACTAATGCCGATATTTCGGTACATTTAATATATAGCGTTCGCACTCAACAAGATATTATTTTCCGAGAAGAGTTAGAATTTATGGCTTTGAAACATTCTAATTTTAATTTATCTATTAATTTAACAGGTAAGGAACTTGATTTGACCTGGACTGGATATACGGGGAGATTGAATGAAAAAATTTTATTGGAAATAGCTCCCGATTTTAATGAACGTATTGCTTACGTTTGCGGTTCAGAAGCTTTTCTTGAAAGCGTCAAAACTATTCTAGAGAAACTAAATTTTCCGATGCATAATTATTATCAGGAGAGTTTTGGAATGTCAAAAACTACAAAATCTGTAAAATCAAATTTAATGTCGAATCCAACTTCTAGTTCTCAAAATTTAATATCTAAAACTTAAAAAATTAAGCATTGTGTGGGTTTTAAAAATTGTATTTAGGATAAGGTAGTAAGGAGTAGAAACAAGGTATTGTAGACTCTCGCACTCTTCTCAGAGAGAAGACGGTTTAAGACAGTTTATATTTGTATATTTATATTTGTTTACAAAGTTGGAAAATTTATGAGACAAGATTTTACTGTACTCAAAACAAATATATCCGTTGCTAAAATCCAAAATCCAAAATTGTTTGACCGATGAGAAAATTAGTGGTGCTAAAACTGGATGGTGATTTACAATCGCAAGTGCGGGTAATGCTGGAAATTGGTTATGAAGGAGCACGTCCAATTGCGGAAGTCGCTTGTACTTTACCTGCTATACCGCAAATGGTAAAAGCTATTGATGAATGGTACTCGCTTTACGAAAGTTTAAGTCAATTTACCCGCATTAAAGTTAATAAAATCGTTTATGGTTCTTTGTCTGAAAATAGACAAATCTGCTATCAAAAATCCTGCGAACTACGTAATTGCTTAAACCAATGGCTGTTATGCGATTCGTTTCGTCCGGTTCGTGAAAAATGGCTGAAGTTTTTGATGCCATCTGATGATATAAGAGTGTTAATTAGTACTAGTAATCTTCAACTGAAAAAACTTCCCTGGCATTTATGGGATTTAGTTGACCGGGATTATCCTAAATCAGAAGTTACTTTGAGTGCTTATAATCCAGAGCAGATTCAGATACCTCAAACATCTATCTATGGAAAGAAAATTAAAATTTTAGCAATTTTAGGTAACAGCGATGGGATTGATGTTAGACAGGATAGACTGTTGTTGGAAAATCTGAAGAATGCAGATACTACTTTTTTGGTACAACCCCAGCGACAAGATATTAACGAACAGCTATGGAATCAAAATTGGAATATTCTATTTTTTGCGGGTCATAGCCAGACTGAAGGTGATACAGGTAGGATTTATATTAATCAAGAAGATAGTCTGACGATTCCAGAACTCAGGTACGGTTTGAGAAATGCTGTTAGTAATGGTTTACAGTTAGCAATTTTTAATTCTTGCGATGGATTGGGACTGGTTAACGAATTACAAGACTTGTATATTGGTCAAATTATTGTAATGAAGGAACCCATTCCAGATTTCCTCGCTCAACAGTTCTTAAAGTATTTTCTGACAACTTTTTCTACTGGAGAATCTATATATATTGCGGTTCGTAAAGCTAGAGAGAAATTGCAGGGTTTAGAAGCAGAATATCCCGGTGCTAGCTGGCTTCCTATAATATGTGAGCATCCTACAATTAAACCGATGCATTGGAAGCTATCGGGTAATTATTCTTGGAAAAGCTTGAGGAAATTGCTTTTAGCGAGCTTGTTAATGACGAGTTTAGTTGTAGGAGTGCGACGATTGGGGTTTCTGCAAAAATGGGAATTGCAAGCTTACGACTTTTTAATGCGATCGCGTTCCGATGAAGGACCTTCAGAAAGGTTATTGGTGGTGGGAATCACAGAAACAGATTTTCAGCTACCAGAACAAAAAGACAGGAAAGGGTCTTTGAGCGACAGTGCGTTATATAAATTATTACAGAAACTAGAACCATATCAACCGCGAGTTATAGGGTTAGATATCTTTCGGGATTTTCCGGTAGACTCGGAACAGAATCAATTAAATAATCAATTAAATAATCAATTAAAAAATAATTTAAAAAATAAACTATTAAAAAGCAATCGTTTCTTTGCAATATGTCATGTAGGGGAAACTAACGGAGAATTTGCAGGTATCGCACCTCCCCCAGAAATAAATGAAGAACGTCTAGGTTTTAGCAATATTCTTCTCGATAATGATGGTATTTTGCGTCGCTATATTTTATCTATGGATGTACCGACTAGCTCAAATTGTCCTGCTAGTTGGTCTTTCGGTTTTCAATTAGCATCACACTATTTAAAAGATGAAGGAATTATCCCTAATTTTAAAAAAGGAAATTGGCATTTAGGAGATGTTGTTTTTCACCGTTTAAATGAAGGTGATGGTGGATATCAAAAAGCAGATACTTGGGGAAATCAGATATTACTTAATTATCGTTCCTATCGTTCTCCAAATCAAATTACCAATATAGTTTCTTTGGAAGATGTTTTAGCCGGTAAGTTAAGACCAGAGCAAGTAAAAGATAAGATTGTTATTATTGGTGTAACTACTTCTGTTTCCAGCGACCATTTCCGCACCCCTTACAGTGATGAATTAGCGCAATCTCAACAATACACTCCTGGAGTGATAGTACATGCTCAAGCAATCAGTCAAATACTTGATTCAGTTTTGGATAAACGTCCTTTATTGTCAACAATACCATTGTGGAAAGAAGTATTATTGATTGGTTTTTGGAGTTGTGTAGGAGGAATTTTAACTTTACGGATTCGTTCGTTAAGCTTATTATCCGGCGCAAATTTAATTGCGATTTCTGTTATATATGGAAGTTGTTTTTTTATATTTACCAAAGGTTTTTGGCTACCGCTTATTCCATCAAATTTATCATTACTATCAACCACAGGATGTTTAATAATTTTTGATAGATATAGAAATAGGTTTTGATGTAAGTTATTTAAGGTTGAGGCTAAATTAGATAGAGCGAGTAGAGAGTAGGAATTAAGGAGTAGAAAATACGGAATAAGGAACAGGAATTTAAATATTTAAAAGAGAATCTCTAGTAATAGAATAAAATTATTCAAAGTTAAGTTTTATAATTTATGGTTGTACTTTATTTACCTACAAGATGCTGTATTGTATAGAAATTGTTTAAAGATTTTCATTACAATAGCGCTTTTGGGTTGAGTCGAATACACTCGAACCTCACCCCGTCTTCCGGACACCACTCTCCTTATCAAGGAGAGGGAAAAGAATAAATTTTATCTGTATTCTATTGAAGTGAAAACCGATATAATTTGGCATAATCAAATTAGTAAATATTCGTCGTTTATTATTCCTTATTTTGTAAAACATGCTTGTATATGTTTAAAATCAAATACCATCGAATATTTCAACTTTTAATTACTGTAAACTTAGCGTTTGTAAATTCAATACCTGTAACAGCTAGAGAAGTCAATGATAGAGTAAATAGACGAGATAACAATCAATCTCAACCAAATAAAAAGCAACCCAAAAAATCTCCACAACAGGAAAACCCTGGCAGTAAACCACGCAGAAATTTTGTATACTTTAGACAACCTCAACGTCAAGGTACACCACAGGGAACTAGACCAGCAGGAAGTCGAAAGAATTGTCCTATTGCTGAAAAAGAACAAATAACAGCTTTGGTTCCTGTGACGAAAAAAACAAAGGGAAGAGAACTACATTGGGGACTAACAACTAAAGCAAATCCAACTCTTTGGTTTTATGTTCCTCATAGATTAAGTCATATAAAAAATGCGAAATTTTCTTTACGCAATCGACATAATAAAACAATTTACGAAAATAAATTACAGTTAATAAATACACCTGGAATCATAAATGTTTCGATTCCATCTAATGCAATATCTTTGAAAGTGGGTGAATGGTATCAATATTATTTATTTATGGATATCAATTGTAGTTCTGATGGACTTTCTCGTAAAGAATTTGCTCAAGGATGGGTAAAAAGAGAAGCGATTGCTTCTGGTTTTGAAACTCAATTGAATAGAATAACGCTGCGTCAAAGAGGATTATTTTACGCGGAGCAAGGTATTTGGTATGATGCGATGGGTTCATTTGCCAAATTACAATATGAGTCGGGGACAAATACAGAGTGGAAGCACATGTTAGAGTCTATTGGTTTGGGTCAATTTTCTAGAGTTAGAGTGATTAACTGCTGCGAATAGAGTGGACAATTCAAAATAAATTTGAGCATTGTGAAAATTCGCCAAAAGTATATACAAATATAATTAAGCATCATCATTGATAATTCGTAAATTTTTAGATCCCCCTAAATCCCCCTTAAGAAAGGGGGACTTTAACTCGTCTTGAAAAGAGGTAATTTCTGTCAGCAATTAAATTATTTATTCTTAGTTACTGACTCTGATTTTTCTTCTATTTAGCAAGAGCAATGGTAGCTACATCAAAAGGTGCTAATCGCTTGAGGTTTCCTGTTTCTTTGTCTAAAAGATGTAGGAATTTTGGAGTTTCGTATCTACGACCACCTAAAGCATATAGCTGATTGTCTTGAGCGCAAACTAAACCGCT